>NZ_CDSBKO010000030.1:0-68716 GCF_977115655.1 Aquimarina sp. | reverse complement strand
AAGTAAATCATTATTGAAATTTAAACCCTATACAAACATAGGATGACAAGCAGAAGGCATTGTGTTTTGGTTATTTTGTCATCCCGGAAATTTGTCATCCCGTTAGAAGGGGACTGGGACCCATCATTAATAAGCTTTAAATCAATAGTTTAAATTCTTAACTTAATGACATTGATAATCTGGGCTAAATCTTAGAACGCAACCAATCTTTAAACTGGTAAAAATTTTGTGGTGCCACACCATGACCAACAGCAAATTCGTTTAAAGAGGTCTGGATACCAATTTTTGCCAATACAGCAGGGGCTTTACGAGCCCAGGACACAGGGATTACCTGATCTACACTACCATGAGAACAATATACATTAAGATTTGAAAAGTCATTAGATGCATAATTTTCTGCTAAAATGTCTTCGTTTAGATATCCGCTTAGTGCTACTACGTTTTTAATCTTTTTAGGGTAGGAGAGTGCCACCGCATAGCTAAGGATGGTACCCTGGCTAAATCCTAAGATCGAAACATTGTTTGGATCAAGATTATAGGTAACTACAGCCTCATCTATAAAATTGGCAATTTTATCTCTGGATTCTATCGCTTGTTCATCATCGCTAAATTTTCCTTGTGCAGTATCAAAATATATAGCGTACCAGGCATTACCTTGGGGTTGCAAAGGATAAGGAGCTCTTACCGAGATAATGAATAACTCTTCGGGTAATTCTGAAGCGAAAGAAAAAAGATCATTCTCATCACTACCATACCCATGAAATAAAAATAAAACAGGTGTCTTTTCTTTTTTTATGGTTGGTTCTTTTATAATGTGATATAGGGATAAGGTTTTGGTTTGCATAGTTTTAATGTATTTGAAAATGTATATGATCATCATGTCTGACAGCCCGGCATCCGTGAAATCGTATTTTCGAACTTTGTAAATGTAGTCTGCTTTTAAGATGAGGTTCTATAAAGATTTTATGTACTTGTTTTTGATTTATAATGGTTAAAAGTAATTTTTTTGTAGCTTTTTCAGAAAAAAAAAGATGCTTGTTTATTCTTCCAAATGTAAAATAGCGAGTAAAATTATATTGCCAGTACCCTTTTTCTTTACAAACGATACTTTGATTGTATTCTTGATTTATAGGTTCTTCAAATACACCATATCCGCTATTAGATAATTTTTGATTGGTTACTATTTGATTTTTATCTTCATACACAAAAGAAATATCTATCTTTTTACCATCCTTATGGCTTAAATGTGGCGCTAAAGGAAATCCATCTATAAAAGGAAAATTAGCATCGAGATATACTAGTTTTATCTTTGGGTTATAGGATTTAAGAGAGCTTGCTATCTCTTTTAAAGCAATATGCAATTTTGGATTTACATAATTTCTGTTTAAAAGTTTTGTAAAAAAACTATGTGCTTGTATTTGTGTAGTATCTTGTATTTTTTCTCTTCCAAATACAGGAGCTAAATACGGAATAATAAGAAATGTAGCAAAGCAGTAAATAATGATAAACACTGCTGTTTTTTTGATAAGGTACTTTTGCGTATTGTTTTTAATAGTAATTTCAACAATTAAGTATACGATACCACCAATTTGAGTTATTAGAGTTAATACGCAGAATAAGAAAAATTTGGATAGAATTTTAAAAAGTTTATGGAACATAAATAAAAAAATCTACCGTTAAAATAATCTAATGCCCCCGGATTATAAAATTAATTATTTAATAAAATTAAACCAATCCTGAAAATAAGGACCAAGAATTGGTACCGTTTTTTGTTCTTCACGTAGTGCTGTTATCAAACCAAATACCCATAGCACTAAAATGAAAATATAAAAAGCAGTAGAAATAGCCCAGGAATCAAAAACACTAACTAATGCTCCTAAGAGATAAAAGCCAATATTTATGCCTAATGCTTGTTTGATATGAAAATTAGCGAATTTGTTTTTACTTTCATTATTCATAAAATAAGCTATGATTGTTCCTATAATGGTTATATAAGCAACTATAGCAGCCGTTTTGCCTTGTTTTGCGTAGTCTGATTGCATAATTAAGTATTTTAGTTATTACCTTGATATATAATAAAATTGTAATACAGTTATTTTAGTACAATTTTACCATTTGCAATAATACCATAAGAAACCCCTTTTATGGGTTTTCCTATAAAAGCACTATTTTTTGAGGTAGATAAAATGTCTTTTTCTGTAAAAATAGCGACTCCCTCGGGATTAAACATAGATAAGTCTGCTATATTTCCTTTATCGATAGTTTGTTCTTTTATTGCAAAAACAGATTTACCTTTGGTAAGCATTTCTACTGTTTTTTGAATACCTAACAGATTATTAAGAGTTCCAAAAGCACTTTCCAGACCTATAGTTCCGTATTTTGCATTATCAAATTCTACTTTTTTATTTTCGATATCCATTGGTCTGTGGTCGCTGGTAACCATATCGATAGTTCCATCTTCAATACCTTTTATCAAAGCATCAATATCTTGTTGTGTTCTTAATGGAGGTTGTACTTTATAATTGGTATCAAAACTTATCAATTCTTTATCGGTAAGTGCAATATTGTGCACAGTAGCAGAGCAACTAACCTGTAATCCTTTTTTCTTTGCTTCGCGAATTAAATCTACTGATTTTGTTGTAGAAATAGTAGGGATGTGCAAGGTTCCATCAGTATATTCCAACAAAAATAAATCTCGCGAAATTTGTAATTCTTCTGCCAGGGCAGGGATTCCTTTTAAACCTAATAAAGTACTTTGTTCTTCTTCATTAACCATTCCTTTTCCTGCAATATCATTTTCTTGCGGATAGGATAGTATTAGTCCGTTAAAATTTTGAGCATAAAGCAGTGCTATTTTTAGTAAATTAGGATTGTTTATTGCTTTTTTGTAATCTCCAAACGCCACGGCACCAGCTTGTTGCATGTCATATAGCTCTGCAAGATCTACTCCTGTAGATTGCATGGTCAAAGATCCTATTGGATATACAGATACGGCATTGTTAAAAGCTTTTGATTTTATAAAACCTATAGAGGCACCATTATCTGCTATAGGAAATGTGTTGGGATGTAGCGCAATAGATGTAAATCCACTTTTTGCAGCTACCTGCAGTCCATGAATTATTGTTTCCCGCTCTTCATATCCTGGTTCTCCAAAACTAACACTACTATCAAACCATCCTTGAGAAATATGTAAATTTTGTAAACTTATTTCTTCTGTATCCTCAGGCGCTTTAATGGTAGTATCTATATCAGCAATAATCCCATTTTTTATCAAAATGTCTGCTGTTTGATTATGAAAAGGAGACTTTGGGTCAATTATAGTAGCAGCCTTTAGTAAGAAATTCATTTTAGGTATTTTAATAATAATATTTCGATTAATAAGAATATCAAGGCAAAAATAACAAACCATTTCCAAAGTTCATTAACACTTCTCTCTTCTTTTACCTGATCTAAAAGTTCAGATATAGATTTGCTTACTTGATAATTATCTGTAGTATTTAAGTTATAATATTGCAAATTACTTTCGGCACTATTATAATTGTAACTTACATTTTGTATAGTATTGCTTTTATCTTGTATACTATAAATTCCTGCTTTGGTTGGCACTTCGCTTGTCGTAATACGTACTTTGGTAGAAAAACTTTGTTGCAATGGGATTATATTTTCCTTACCAGAAACCAGGGATAGTATACCATCTTGTCCAAGGGATATAGCAATATCGTAAGAGTTGGGTTGCCCAATAGTATAAGATATATCGGTAAGTTGCATACTTTGTTTTCCCATGTTGTAAAGTGTTGGGACAATTAAAGGAGAGTTTTTGAAATTAGAATTTTCATCATTTATAGCTGCCGTAAACACATAGATGTTATTTGTTTTGTATACAAAAGGGGTATTGTCCTCAAAAGATAAAACAACATTAGATGCATTGCTTTGATAATAACTATTTACTTTTGGATATTGAAAATTAGTGACTTTTTTATCAAACACACCATTATATAATGGATTTGAAAAGTTTATGGAAGTTATCTTTTTTTCTTGTATATTTTTTTCGGTTAGTCCAAAACCAGAATACTTGCTAATAAACTGTTGATAAGATGTCAAATCCCCATCCATAGATGGTATAAAACATGCACTACCTCCTTGGTTGATAAAAGGCTCCAGAGCATTGATAAGAGATACAGGTATTTGTTTTATCTCATTAATGATTAATAAATTAGCGTTGGTGATGTCGTTATAATTTAAGTTTTCTATAGAGGTGCTTACCAAATCAAACTCGTCTGGGGTGAATATGTTTTTGATAAAATCATCTTTTGCCCCATTAACAGCTATAACTTTTATTTTTTGAGGAGTATTTATGGTAAAATATCTGGAATTATCAAAAACTATTGCAGGATCTTCCAGACTAACCCGTCCATTGATCTTAGTATTTTCATTTAAGCGAAACTCAGTTTTAGAAGTTCCGTTTTTAGGAATCGAAACAGCTGTTTTGGCAAGTAAAATATCATCATTATACAGAGCTATAGATACGTTTTCTGCATTGGTTTCTGTATTGCTAAGTAATACGTTAAGTATTAAGTTGTTGTCAAAATCACGTTCTACATATAAACTATCAATAGCTATATTTTGTCTGGTAACAGGCTGTAATTGTACCAGATGTACTTTGGTGTTATCTTTGTTTGGAATAGAAAAAGCATTTTCTTTTTGTTGAAAATCCGAAACCATAATTAAACGATTGATCGTCTCTGGGGAGGTACCTGTTAATTGTTTGGCTTTAAGATAAGCGGCACTATAAGAAAGTTGACCCGAAGAATATTCTAGTTGGAGCAGATCGTTTTGGATATCTTTTTTAGAAACATCCACAAAAGTTTCAGTATTGGTAAATAACGAAAATTTTTCTTCTTCGGCGATACCACTAAGGATTTCTTGTACAGCACGTTTTAAAAGAGCACCTTTAGCACCTTTGGCTTGCATACTAAACGAGTTATCCAGATATATTGTCGTTTTATTTTGTTTACCTACAATTTCTTTATTGGCAAAAAATGGTTGAGCAAAGGCTATAATAATTGCTGCAAGCGCAAGGATACGACTTAATAGTGTGAGCCATTTTTTGATTTGCGAACTCTTACGGGTTTGTATAGTAACTGCCTTAAGAAACTGAACATTTGTAAAATCGACTTTTTGAAAACGCCTTAATTGAAATAAATGAACTAGAATCGGAATTATTAGAGCAAGAAGAGCGTAAAGAAATTCTGGGTGTTTAAACTGCATTCCTTAGTAACATTTGTCAAATATACTATAAGATTTGGGAATAAAGATTTTGAAAAGATATTTTTTATGAAGTAAAAGATGTTGAAACAGTTTTTTTTTATTAAGTGTCTGTTTATTAGCTGTTTGTAACAAAGCAATACTCTTGTCATCATTTTAAGGTTTATACTGAAAATTAGATGTACATTTGCGGTTATATTCAGAAATGGCATTTTTATAGATTGTTATTTCTTAAACAGTTTATATGTCATTTAACACATTAGGATTATCTGATGCGCTATTAAACGCCATCGAAAAAAAGGGATATACCAATCCTTCACCCATTCAACAAAAAGCTATTCCGGCCATTTTAGAAAAAAAAGATGTATTAGCATCTGCACAAACAGGGACAGGAAAAACAGCAGGGTTTACATTACCATTATTGCAGATATTGTCACAGGGGCAAAAGCTAAGAAAAAGACCGGTAAGAGCTTTAATATTAACACCAACAAGAGAATTAGCAGCTCAGGTATTAGAAAATGTAAGAGAGTACAGCGAGTTTTTGGATCTAAGATCTATGGTTATATTTGGAGGGGTAAATGCCAATCCACAAATTAGAGGCTTAAGAAATGGTATAGATATACTGGTTGCTACTCCGGGACGATTACTGGATTTATATAACCAAAAAGCGCTATCTCTAACTTCTGTAGAGATATTGGTTTTGGATGAAGCAGACCGAATGCTGGATATGGGTTTTCAAAGAGATATTAATAGGATCCTTAATTTATTGCCCGCTAAGAGACAAAATTTGTTGTTTTCTGCTACTTTTTCTAAAGAGATAAAAGAACTTGCCAGCGGGATTTTGCATAATCCTGTATGGGTAGAAGCAGCACCAGAAAATACCACAGCAGAAAAGGTAGAGCAAAAAATATATTTGGTAGATCAAAATCGAAAATCAGAACTTATAATAAAACTTATCTCAGACGGAGACTGGAAACAAGTATTGGTTTTTACCAGAACAAAGCATGGAGCTAACCGGCTAAGTAAAAAAATGAGTGAAAAAGATATTACAGCTGCAGCAATACATGGTAATAAAAGCCAAGGCGCAAGAATAAAAGCATTAGAAGGGTTTAAAAAAGGCACAGTTAGGGTTTTGGTAGCAACAGATATTGCTGCCAGAGGATTAGATATCCCGTTATTACCTCATGTAATAAATTTTGAATTACCTAATATTTCTGAAGATTATGTACATAGGATTGGTCGTACGGGTAGAGCAGGAGCAAGTGGTCAGGCAATCTCTTTGGTTTGTCAGGAAGAAATAGATTATGTAAAAGGAATCGAGAAATTGTTAGGAGAAAAACTATTAAGTGAGACTATAGAAGGTTTTGAACCAACTACTAGCTTTAAAATAGAGAGCGAGATGCCCAAAAGTAAAAATCAAAGAAGATCGAGACCAAAAAATAATACCAGAAACTACGATAGAAGAGCCAAAAAATAATACTTATAGTATTATATAGAATAGTATCTTGTTTATTTTTTTAAGAAGATATAAAAAAACACTAAATAATAAAAGCGGAAGTTCTACTCCCGCTTTTATTATTTAGTGTTTTTTTTAAATTTAAAATATGTAATACCCTACAGAAACCTGAAAAGTAGAATTTTTTGTATCTAAATTTTCAATGTCGATCACATTTGTAAAACCAAAATTATATCTCAATTGACCAAAAAAAGCACCAAACTCTACTCCGGCACCTACTGCACCACTTAGGTCAAAACTTTTAGTCTCTACTTTAGAAGTAAAACCCGAAAAAGCATTATCAAGATCATTGTTAACTACAAAACCAAATTGAGGCCCGGCTTCTACACTAAAAAGTTTAGCAAACTTAAGTTTTAATAAAACAGGAATGTTTATATAATCAATATCTACATTTTTAACCCCTTGGGCAGAGTATACAAGTTCTGGTTGCAAAGCAAACATATCTGTTAAACCAACTTGTGCTACAGCACCCAAATGGTATCCTGTTCTTCCATCTGGATTGCCGCTCAAATTATCCCCGTTTAATGCAGAAAAGTTTACACCACCTTTAAAACCAAATTTGATATCCTGTGCATTTGATGAAATTGAAAAACCGATTATCGCAATTGCTATTAAAAAAAGCTTTTTCATAATTATAATTTTATGGTTTATTTAAAATCAAAGATAATAACTATAACCTTAATAAAAGGTTAAACTTGAAAACAGGCAATTTGTTTAAACCCTTTATTTTGAAGTAAAGAATATTGTATCTTCGCCAAAAATCAGAAAAAATAGCAGTATTGCAGCACGAGTTCACCATACAAGTTTCGCCAGATGTAGCAGCAGATTCAGATCGGTTAAGAGATTATGTAGCGCATACAAATGGGATACCTTTAAAAGAGATAAGGTATGTGCAAATTCTTAAACGCTCTATAGATGCACGACAACGTATAATCAAAATAAATCTTAAAGTAAGGGTTTATGTAGAAGAAGATTTCGTAAAACAAGCAATTGTTTTACCAGAATATCCAGATGTTTCTTCTGCTCCCGAAATTGTTATAATAGGAGCAGGTCCTGCCGGTTTGTTTGCTGCTTTACGATGTATTGAGTTAGGGTGTAAACCTGTACTGTTAGAACGAGGGAAAGATGTAAAATCACGTCGCAGGGATCTTAAAGCAATTAACAGGGATCATATTGTAAATGAAGATTCTAATTATTGTTTTGGTGAAGGTGGGGCAGGAACGTACAGTGATGGTAAACTGTATACAAGATCTAAGAAAAGAGGGGATGTTTATCGCATTTTAGAACTTTTGGTGGGATTTGGGGCAACAGATCAGATTTTGGTAGAAGCACACCCTCATATAGGTACTAATAAGTTACCAGGAATTATAGCTGCAATACGTGAAAAAATAGTAGAAAGAGGAGGTGAAATTTATTTTAATACCAGGGTTACAGATTTTGAAATAAAAAATTCTGAAATGAATGGTGTTACCCTGCTAAACGGAGACACCATTGCAACCAATAAGGTTATTTTGGCTACGGGTCACTCTGCCAGAGATATATTTGAACTTTTGTATCATAAAAAGATAGAAATAGAAGCAAAACCTTTTGCACTAGGGGTACGTGTAGAACACCCACAACAGCTTATAGATCAGATTCAATATAAATGTGAAATTAGAGGAACATATTTACCACCTTCACCTTATAGTATAGTAAAACAAGTAGGAGGAAGAGGAATGTATTCCTTTTGTATGTGCCCGGGAGGAGTTATCGCTCCTTGTGCAACAAGCCCGGGAGAGGTCGTTACTAATGGCTGGTCACCATCAAAAAGAGATCAGCCTACAGCTAATAGTGGTATTGTAGTAGAATTGCGAATGGAAGATTTTGCTGCATTTTCTGAATTTGGACCTTTATCGGGAATGTATTTTCAAAAAAGTATAGAACAACGTGCCTGGAAAGAAGGCGGAAAAACGCAACGTGTACCTGCACAAAGATTAGTAGACATGGTAACAGGAAAAATATCTGTAGATCTTCCTGTAACATCATATAAGCCGGGACTTACCTCTGTAGATATGACCACTGTTTTTCCAGGGTTTATCCATCATACATTACAAAACGGCTTTAAAGCATTTGATAAAAGCATGAAAGGGTACCTTACCAATGAAGCTGTAGTTCATGCTCCTGAATCCAGAACATCATCCCCTGTTCGTATTCCAAGAGATTGGAAAACATTAGAACATGTACAAATTAAAGGTTTATATCCTTGTGGAGAGGGCGCAGGATATGCGGGAGGTATAATCTCTGCAGCAATTGATGGAGAAAAGTGCGCTGAAGCCTGTATAGCAGCAATCAAAGCCACGAATATTTGATTTACACTTTTTTTATAGAAAACTCAAAAGTAGTTTGTTGTTTTTCTTCCGAAGTAACTTTAATAGACCCGCCCAGATTTTGAATAAGTTTTTTTACGGTAGACAAACCAATACCATTACCTTTATTTCCGCTTCGGTCGATAACATTGGCAGTTGTAAAAAGATCAAAGATAGTACTTAATTTATCTTCGGGAATCCCCATTCCATTATCTGTTACCCTGAAAAAATAGAATTTTTTATCCTGGCTGGATTCGATAGATATAATTATCTGTTCTTTATCATTATATTTTATACTGTTGCCAATAAGGTTGAAAAAAACTTGTTTTAAAGCAAGTTTATTAGATTTTATAAGGGGGTCTTCTTTAGGAAAATTAATATTGAAATCAGGTTTTATACTAAGTAAGTCAACAATTTCTTTTAATAAATGATTCAAATAAAATTCTTCGGGACTATTGTTGATTAAGCTTTCACTTTCATAATGATCCAGAACATCGTTTATATAGTTGCTCATAGAAAAAGAGGAAGTCTTGATGTATTCAAAATATTCTAAACTCTCTTTATCCAGTTTATCTCCTAATATAAGTTTAAGCAGATCTGTAGAGGTAATAATATTTGCCAAAGGCATTTTAAGATCATGAGAAATCACTCTGGCAAACTCTCTAAGAGATTCATTTCTTTTTTTTAGTTTTTGTTGCATTTTTTCAAGGTCGTTATTTTTTTTGTTTAACTCAAAAAGAATAACAACCTGTTTGGCCAGGGCATTAAGGGATTCCAGTTGCTTTTCTGAAAGTTCTCTCGGTTTGCTGTCTATAACACATAATGTACCTAAAGCAAATCCATTTTTATCTACAAGCGGAATCCCTGCATAAAAGATAACAGGTTTTTCTTCTAGAAATATAGGAGCCTTGTTAAAACGATCATCTTTACGGGTATCTTTGATTATTAATGGTTGGTTTGGTTGTAAAACAGCATAAGAACATAAAGAGTTACTACGCGGACTTTCACAAATATGTGTGCCGTTTTTTGATTTAAACCATTGCCTGTCTATATCCACCAAAGAAATTAATGCAATTTCAGTATCACATATAAAATTTGCCAAAGCTGTAATTTCATCAAATTCTTTCTCAGATTCAGTATCCAGAATATCTAATGATTTTAAGGCTTCGAGCCTAAAGTTTTCATTTATGGGTATGGTAGTTGAAATCATGCTGATCAATGAATTGATACTCTAATACAATTCTTAATAAAATTAACAAAAATAAGCCAGATATTTCGAAATTATTAGCATTATATATTAGTTTTACGGTATAACCATACTTTTGTAAATTAAACCTATCTCTTTCGATTGCTTGGGTTTATAAAAAGTATATTAATAAATAAGCTGCAAAAAGGAATTACATTGGTATATTTTATCTTCATTTTATTACAGTAAAGTACTCAAAAAACTTTTTTGTTTATATAACGCCAGATATTTTAAAAGCTTTTACAAAAACAATAAAAAGTTAAAATGGTATAATCGTATCGAAAAGGTGGTTGGCGTACAAGGGGGATGCAAATACTTCTGCAAAGCTTTGCAGAAGTACATTTTTACTACGTAGTATTAAAACACTTCAACTTATCAAAAAAAAAACAGCTGTTTTTTACCAAAATCAAAAAAATTAAAACATTTTAATACGGAATGATTCTAAATAATAACATTTAAGTAACTGTTTTAACCAAAGCTTAAAGATAGGTTTACCTAATAACCTCTATTAATTAATCGATTTGTTACAAGGGCGGAATACTTTTACGGGAAAACAATAACAAATTAAATTTAAAGCAAAATGGTTACTTTACACAAAGTTATTTTACGAATTTTCATGGTTGCTGTCGCCATTATATCTTTTATTGGATGTGAAGATGGTAAAGATGGTATTAATGGAATAGACGGAACTAATGGTCGGGATGGAGCAAATGGAGCAAATGGAGCAGATTTTGTTCCGGTACCAACTATTTTTTCTAACAAATCCTCTTACGCCCCTTTAGTTTCAATTGCACCACAGTTTAATTATGTTCAGGCATATTCTTTAATTAGCACCCCGGATGTTATTAATGGAAACTTTCAGTTGGCAGGATCTGCCGATGGTGCAGGGTTTTTGAAAGATGGAGATAACGGGTATATCTATGTAGTAAACTGCGAGGATAGTTATGCAGTAGCAAGGATTCGTTTGGACAAGAACCTGATACCTGTATCGGGAGATTATTTACTAAACTCTGGAGTAGCAGATTTTGCACGTCAGTGCTCCGGGACTATGTGGGAAGCAGAAATTCATGGAGGATCCAAAGATATCTTTTTATCAGCATCAGAAAGTATCAATTATGATGTAAAAGGAATAGATCCAAGAGTTGAAACACCAACTCCTACTGCCGATTTTGGATTGGATGCTTTAGGAGAGTTTTCTTGGGAAAATGCCGTTCCGTTACCTAAAAATACATACGCAGGCAAAACAGTAATTATTGGTGGAGATGATGACTCTAGCGGATCTGAAGGACAAGTTACATTATATTACTCAGAGAATGGAGATGCAGATTTGGATAACGGAAAAATATATGTGCTAAGATTTAAACAAGTGTCTGACGGAGCAGGAGGTGTAAAAAATGTTACAGCAAATACTACTTATAACGAAGGACAACTTGATTTTAATAAAGAGTATGAGGTAGAATTTGTAGAGATACCAAATGGTAAAGATCTTACCAAAAATGAAATGGAAACTGCTTGTACCAATGTTTTTGCATCACAATTTATGAGAGTAGAAGATGTGGACTATCAAAAAGGAAGTGATGCCAACGGAAGAAATGTGTTTTTTGCAGTAACCGGAAGAGGACCAGGACAAGGTACTTACAATGATTGGGGAACGGTGTATAAATTACAATTAGATGAGGCTTCACCCCTGACAGGTAAATTAACACAGATTGTTAGTGGTAATACAGATACCAATAATAAAGATGGTAATTTAGGAATGCTTCAAAGCCCTGATAATATATGTGTAACAGAAAACTTTGTATATATACAAGAAGATCCAAACTCATTTAGCAGAGGGCATTCTGCTTATATATATCAAACAGATATCAACGGTAATAATCCAAGTAAAGTATTAGAATTAGTTGTACGTCAGGATTTAGATCCTAATAATAGTACAGGAGTAAGTGGGGAATTTGGTTCTTTAATTGATGTTTCAGATAAAGTAGGGATACCTGGTACATTTATTTTGGCGGTACAACCTCATTATTGGGAAAGTGCGAGTTTTATGAACTTAGATGGTCACACAAATTCTAGTAGAGAAGACGATCAGGCATCACAAATAGTAATTCTGCAAGGGCTTCCCAGATAGATATTGATATTTTTTGTAATACAAAAATCTAAAAAAGAGACTTGTCTAAAAAGTTAAAAATAGTATAGATTACAGTTCTGAGCTTGATAAGGACCAATAGCAATCAATTGCATAATTTGATTAAAACTTTGGCAAGCCTGATAGGATATTTATACATTATTTTTTAGACAAGCTCTTTATAATATTAAGACTATGCAAATGGTTTATAAAATAACAGGAATTTTTTGTTTTCTTATTTTAGGTGTTTCTTGTAAAAAGAAAGAGGTATACTTGGATAAAACAACTCCGGATTGGACAAAAGCACAAAATTTTTATTTAGAAAATATAAAAAACTCTATATCCTATATCGAAGAGCTTAAAAAAGAGGGAGTAAAAGGGGAAAAAGCAAAAGACCTTTTTATAAAGGCACGTTCTTCTTTTAAAAAATCAGAGCCGTATGCATCCTATCTAAACCCTTCAGTAGGACATAGGGTAAATGGTCCTGCACTACCTGTTTTTAAAGAAGATAATGGTAAAGTAATGAAACCTGTAGGTTTTCAAAAAATCGAAGAAAGTATCTACCAAGGGGACGTTAGTAATAATGATTTTATTAGAGAAATAGATATAACCAAAGGTTTGCTGCTAAATCTTCAAAAAGGTATAGAAAAAAGAAAATTAGATCCTCAACGATTTTTTATAGCAACACATCAACAGCTTTTTAGGATTATTAGTTTGGCAATATCTGGTTTTGATACCCCCGTAAGTCATTTGGGAATACAAGAAACAGCTATTTCCTTAGAAGGTTTAAGAATTGTATATGAAAATAGTATTCAATTTTTAATACAAAAAAAGAATCCATCTTTGGATACAGAATTTTTGAATAATATAAAAAGATCTATTCGTTTTATAAAAAGTAACACCAACTTTGATACTTTTGATAGATTCACCTTTATTCGGGATTTTATGAACCCGGTCACAACGAATTGGGTAGCAATAAGAAAAGAAAGCGGGCTTTGGGAAGGAGTAGACACCCAGCCATTTAATTTTGATGCACCTACTTTTTTTGAGAACAATAGTTTTAATCTTAATTATTTTACCCCGGCAGTGAATCGCAACCCTACAGAAAAACAAATACGGTTAGGAGAAAAACTATTTTTTGATCCCAATCTCGCAAAAAAAGGAAACATGTCTTGTGCTACTTGTCATGTTCCAGAAAAAGCATACGCAGATGGTATGGATGTCAATTTAAGCAATACAGGTAAACCGCTTAAAAGAAACACACCAACATTAATTAACTCTGTTTTTCAACAAAGTTTTTTTTGGGACGGAAGATCAGAAACATTATTGGATCAGATATCCTCGGTATTTACCAATAATCAAGAGTTTGACTCTACTGTCCATCAATTTTCTGACGCAATTCTTAAAGATACCACTTATATTAAACTATTTGAAGAGGCCTATGGAGGGATTTCTACTAAAAATATAGAAGTTATAAAAGCAATTTCCTCCTATATTTCAACACTAAATGGTTTTAACTCTAAATTTGATAAAAATATAAGAGGAGAAGAAAATACATTTACCGAAGAAGAAAAGTTAGGGTTTAATTTATTTATGGGTAAAGCACTTTGTGCAACTTGCCATTTTGTGCCATTAACTAATGGTACGGTTCCACCTTTTTTTGCAGAAACAGAAAAAGAGGTAATAGGAGTACCAGAGACTATACAAAACAAACAAGCAGATGATGATTTAGGTTTTTATTGGAAATTTAAAGAAGAACTGCACTGGGGGATGTTTAAAACACCAACTGTTAGAAATGCCGGACTTACAGCGCCTTATATGCATAATGGTGTATATAGCACATTAGAACAAGTAATGGAGTTTTATAATCTGGGGGGTGGAGCAGGTCTTGGCTTTGATTTGCCACATCAAACCTTGCCTTTTGATGAATTAAAATTAACAGATACAGAATTACAAGCATTAGTAGCCTATGTTAAAACATTATCTGATGATAAGGTAGCAGATTCTTATAACCAATAATTGCAGTGTTTATAAAATAATAAAACAAAAATTTTAAAACCCCAAACCTGTCTCATACAATTGGCTTTTTGGGTTTTAAAATTTTTCAAAAACCCCTAATCCAAACAATGCATAATCATACTTAACGGGATCTGTAGCATCTAGTTTTCTTAATTTTGTGTCTAGTTCCAGCAATGCTTTTCCATCATTTTGTTTGCGTTTAAGTAATCCTAATTTACGAGCCACATTTCCAGAATGAACATCTAGCGGGCATGATAACTGACAAGGAGACAGGCTGCTCCAAATTCCCAAATCTACTCCGGCACCAGCATCTCTAACCATCCACCGTAAAAACATGTGGATTCTTTTTGCAGCAGAATTTTTGTAAGGATCACTAATATGTTTTTCGGTTCGTAAAGGATGCGGTAAATTAAAAAATTCTTTTTTAAAATCATGTATAGCACTTTGTAAGTTGCTATCCCCTTGGTATTGTTTAAAAAAACTCTCCATATCGCCAAATGTGCTATACAGGTGTTGTAAAGCAGTAATAAAACAGGTTAAATCAATACTGTTAAAGGTTCTGTGTACAAAACCATCTAAGTTATGAATATCGGTTTTGTTATGGTTCATTACAAAATCATAAGGACTGTTTCCTAATAGATTCATTAATCTATGTGCATTTTTTAAAATACTTTTCCTGTTTCCCCATGAAATAGTAGCAGTAAGAAATCCTGAAATTTCAATATCTTCTTTTTGAGTAAATAAATGTGGAATTTGTATTGGATCGGTCTCAATAAATTTTGGTTGCTCATAAAAAAACGCTTTTTCGTCTAAAAAATCTTTGAGCTCTGTTCTTGTAAGCTTCTTCACAAATAACTATAAAATATGGTTTTATTAAAGAAGGTAAAGATCCTAATAATTTTTGAAGGCGTATAAAAGTACGGCGAATTTATAATATGATGATTTTTAAATCCTTATTTATGATTTGATTATTAACATGTTGCTTCAAAAACAAAATATATTTTTCAGAAACATATCTTATGGTGAATTTACTCTTGAAGATGTTGATTTTTAAACACAATAAATCAATTCGTTAAAAAGTTTAATAACTTTATAACTATCCAAAATTAAATTTATATTTTGTGAATGTTACGATATCGTTTCAATAATATCTGAATAAAATAGCAGTCAGTGTTCTTTTGCTACCTAAAAGATTTATGAAATGAAAATTATAGATGGTTTATTTTTAATAAGTGGCTTACAAACGTTTGTTATCTCTGTTATTTTGCTTTTTTTTCGATCAAAAAAAGCAAGAATAAACAGATATCTGGGACTGTTTTTTGTAACGTTGCTAGTAGAGTTTGTTTTATTATATGTATTTAATATGATTAAGCATCCTGCTGTTCATTATCTTCCTTTTCGGTTTGATTTTTTAAGCATGAACTTTCTATTTTTTTATGCAGTAGAAACCTCGGGAATTCGTTTAAAAAATAGATTTTATTATTACTTTCCGGCAATTTTTGAATTTCTGGTTTTTTCTGTCCTTTTTATAGCAGTACTCCAAAATCCAGAGTTACATGTTGTATTAAAAAATAATGATTTTTTTCTTATCATTCGTTCTCTTGCTTCGTTGTATATAGTAATTTTATCTTTTTTAACTATAAAAGTTAATTTAAAACATAAAAAACAATTACCAGATTTTTATGAAAACACAAAATTCAAATCTCTTAGCTGGTTAACCATATTTTGTGTAATATGTATTTGTTTCAATTTATTTAATAATGCTGTACAAGTGTTTGCCGAATGGAAATACTTGCGTATAGCCATTGATTCTATGTATTTGTTATCTCTTTATTATATCACTATAGCAAGTCTGGTACAGATTAATATAATCAATATAATTTCTCCGGAAGAAAAAAAGAGGGTTACGGCAGAATTAGAAGATGTTATAAAAACGATTGAAGAATATATGACAGAAACAAAAGCATATTTAAACCCATCTATTAATTTAAAAACTTTTGCCAAAGATATTAAGCTTCCGGAAAGATTGATTTCTAAAGCAATTAATAAAATAGAAGACAAAAACTTTAATAATTATATAAATTATTACAGAATCGAAGAATTTAAAAAACTTTTATCCATGGACAGGCATAAAAAATTTAGTATTTCTGCTATTGCTAATGAGGTAGGTTTTAATTCGAGAGCTTCATTTTATAAAAATTTTAAAGAAATTGTAGGTGTATCTCCTTCTATATATGCCAAAAAAGAAAAGGTTTGATACATAAGTTGATAGGTTATAGATAATACATTTTCTATCCTTATAATCCAGGCAATGTCGTTAAGTTAATAACCAGGGTTTGAAATGTTTTGCCTTTGCAGGTAGTTAATAATCAAAAAAATACATGTCGGATTAGCAACATTGATAATCTGGGTTTAATATACTTTTTTTGGTTATATTCTTAATAAACCTCCAAAATAATATCAAAAGTTTTTTTGTTTCAAAACTCTTATACCATTTAATTTTGATAATCTATATATAGATCTTTTCTTACTTATCCAACATTAAAAAATCAGAACCGTAGCTAAATAATAATAAAGACTGTTTTTTAAGGAAGTTTTCTGTTTTTTTTTTTAACACATAATAAAACACTGTTAATCAGTTGTTTAATTTGTTTTGTGTTTTAAAGGCATAGTATGTTTTAAATGTCTTTTATCGTGATTTAAGACATCTTATATCATGATAAGAGACATCTAAAAGTTGATTGCATTCTTTTTTTTATTCAATTTAGCATCAACTAATTACACAAACTCAAACTATTATGATTACATTCTTCAAATTCGAGTCAGATCCTGTTTCTGAAATAAAGAAATTTTTTTATAGGTATATACCATAGATAATTGTTCTTGGTTGTTCGCAAAGTAGTAAACTGGTGAATTATAACACAAAGTGAACTTCTTGAATTTTATAAAATATTCAGGAGGTAAATTTTAAAGATTATAATATCGATAATTGATATCAAAAAACACTTTCTACATTTTGATTAAGATGGGTCTTTAAGTTTTCGATCCAGTTTATGCTTTGCATTATTTTTTCTAGTAAAATTTTACGCTCAAGAATAAAGATATATACAGTTTCAAAGTTCTTAACACTATTTTTTTAATGGAAGCTGAAATTAGCTTCTATGATTTACACAAATTTAACTACAACAATATGAAAACTATCAAATTATTAGCGCTTAGCGTAATCGTTGCAGGATGTATTACTTCTTGCCAAAAAGAAGAAGTTGCTACAGAAGTAAATGAAGTAAGTAACACTCCAACAAAAAAACAACTCCTTAAATTGAATAATATGGGGGTTAATACAAAAAATGTATCTATCAAAACAATCGAAAACCTGGATGGTACTATCGAGGATTATTTTGTTAATGGTACAGATTTAGGAATACCAGTTGCAGGGCTTAACGATCAAGAAGATCTGGGCACTCTGGATAATGGTATGAAACAGTATAGAACCAGAAACCTTGTTACTGGTAGCAACCGTACTATCGACGTGTTAGGATATACTGGTGGAGGCGGTAGTGGACTGTCATCTACAGGGCAACAAGCTTTAAGAAGAGCTGTAGATAACTACAATCGAGTAAATTCTAGTCTAAACATGAGACTTACTTTTGGTACTAATTACCAAGCTGCAGACCTGGTAGTTTATGTGCGTAGCGACTTAGGAGCTGGTGGATTAGCTGGGTTTCCTTCAGGAGGAAGACCTTACAAATGGGCAAGAATCGGACCTGATGTAGCTAATAGAGGTGTAACTTATGCTACACATGTAATTACTCACGAGATGGGGCACTGTATTGGTTTACGTCATACAGACTGGTTTGCTAGATCATGTGATGGGAGTAATGAAGGACAGGGTAATGATGGAGCTATTCATATTCCGGGAACTCCAACAGGTATCGATAGAGCATCTATCATGATTTCATGTGCTACAGGTAATGAAAATGGAACTTTCAGTAGTGCAGATGTAATTGCTTTAGAGTATATGTATTAATTATCGATTTTTAAGAACTTTGAAATTATAAGAAAGAGACTGTCTGAAAAGGCAGTCTCTTTTTTTTATACAAGATTAGATCGTATAAAATATGACTTCAAAACAAGGCAATTCATTTAACAATATAATGTAGCTATCCTAAAATTTTACCATCAACCATTACTAGTTTTCTATCTGCCATATCTGCCAACTCCTTATTATGGGTTACTATAACAAAGGTTTGTCCAAATTGATCTCTTAGTTTAAAAAATAATTTATGCAGGTTTTCTGCAGCTTCGCTATCTAAATTTCCAGAAGGTTCGTCTGCAAAAATCACTTTAGGATTATTAATTAAAGCTCTTGCTACAGCTACTCGCTGTTGCTCGCCTCCGGACAATTCTTTTGGTCTATGGTTATATCTATGAGATAGACCAAGAAAATCTAAAAGCTCTTTAGCACGTTTTTCTACTTCTAATTTTGGAGTTTTTTTTATAAAAGCTGGAATGCAAACATTTTCTATAGCCGAAAATTCAGGTAATAATTGATGAAACTGAAAAATAAAACCTAATTGCTCATTCCTAAATTTTGAAAGTTGTTTTTGAGATAGAGTATTGATATTAATTTCGTTAATTAATAGTTGACTCTCTTTTTCTTGGTTTACTCGGTCCAGAGTTCCTAAAATTTGTAATAATGTCGTTTTCCCTGCTCCCGAAGCCCCAACAATGGATACAATTTCTCCTTTTTTAATATGAAGATCTACACCTTTAAGGACATGGAGGTCCTCATAATTTTTGTGAATATTATTAGCTTTAATCATTTGTTTTAAACTTGAAGCAGTGAAAGTAATCAATATCCTTAGAACCCCCAAAACCTAGATTTTAAATATAGCCTTTAAATACATGATTATTGTTTTTTACATTGTTTTTTTTATAGAATAAATATTATAAATTGTATGCCAAATGAAAAGTTAAAAAGTGAAATACTAATTGCTTTATATGTATTTTCGTTTAATAAATTACTAGCATAATATTATGGAAGGAAATAATTTGGAAGTCGCAGTACTTGCAGGAGGTTGTTTTTGGTGTACCGAAGCAGTTTTTCAACGTTTAGAAGGGGTTGACAAGGTGATTTCAGGATATACTGGCGGAACTGTAAAAAATCCTGCGTATCGCGAAATTACAACAGGAACAACAGGTCATGCTGAAGCGATTGAAATTATATATAACCCTGAAATTATTAGCTATAAAGAATTACTGAATATATTTTTTGCCACACATGATCCTACCTCTCTAAATCGCCAAGGTAATGATCAGGGAACACAATATCGAAGTGCTATTTTTTATACAAATAATGAACAAAAACAATTGGCAGAGCAGGTTATTGAAGAGCTAACAGCTAATAATGTTTTTGAAGATGCTATCGTAACAGAAGTAACAGAACTGGATACTTTTTATAATGCAGAGGAATATCATCAAGATTATTATAATCAAAACAGCAGACAAAGCTATTGCGAATTTGTAATAAATCCAAAGCTTAATAAATTAAGTATTATCTTTCAAGACAAAATCAAAAAAGAAAACCTGAAGTAATTACCTATGCCATATAAAAATTTTGAAGAATATAGTATAAACGTAACCGAAGAAGTAAAAGAAAATTTTGAATCTATTATAAAAAACCTTGGCGAAGATGTGAATAGAGAGGGGATCGTTAAAACCCCCGAAAGAGCAGCAAAAGCTATGCAGTTTCTTACACAAGGATACCATCAGGATCCTGCTGAAATCCTTAAAAGCGCAATGTTTAAAGAAGGTTATGATGATATGGTTATTGTAAAAGATATTGAATTATATTCTTTGTGCGAGCACCACATGTTACCATTTTTTGGGAAGGCCCACATCGCTTATATTCCTAACGGGTATATTGTAGGATTAAGTAAATTACCCAGAATAGTAGATGTGTTTGCAAGACGATTACAGGTACAAGAACGACTTACTCATGATATTTTGGAGTGTATTAATACTACTTTAAAACCAAAAGGAGTTGCTGTTGTAATAGAAGCATCACACATGTGTATGATGATGCGTGGCGTACAAAAGCAAAATTCTGTAACAACAACTTCAGGGTTTAGAGGGCAGTTTGAAAAAATAGAGACCCGTTCAGAATTTTTAAAATTGATTACTTCCGATTTAGGATAATTTTTTTTTTGGAATACTCTTTGCTTTACTTTTTGTATATCAAACTTTAATTATTAAAAAAATATGGCAAACGATAAATACAAAAAACTTGCATTAAGCTTACTCTTTGATGGAGTAGGAATGATTTCTTATATAGTTCCGGGTGTGTTGGAGTTTACAGATGTTATATGGGCACCAATAGCGGGATGGTTAATGACCAGGATGTATAAAGGCAATATAGGTAAAGCTGCGGGAATATTTACATTGATAGAAGAAGCATTACCTGGTTTTGATATTATTCCAACGTTTACTATAATGTGGGTGTATACCTATGTGATCAAAAAAGAAAAAGTGAAAGAAATTATTGATTTGGATATTTCTTAATCTTTTAAAAAACGAGCTAGCCCCATTCTGTTAAGCATCTTTTTTTCAAAGTCCCAGAAAAACTTAAATTGCCCAAAAATCCACCCTACAATAAGAAGCAGGATTTGATATACAGGAAAAATTATCAATATTCTTATAGGCCAATAAATCCATCCGTTTGTAGAGGCTTTATCTAAACTTAAAAACGAAAGTATTGGGTCAGAAATACGAGCTGCAGTAGAGCCTGTTACGGCAAAAGCTATAAATATAGCAATAAGTTCCCATCTGTAGCTAACCTTCCATTTGGGTTCGAGAATATTAAATAATTTTAAGGTGATAAAAAGAAATACAAAACAAAAAACAACAACTATGGCAGATAGGATGCCAAAATAGAAATTGTTTGTTTGTGGAATGTTTGTTAGATTCAAAATATATTTTGCAATTAAGTAAGAAGAGAATATTAAACTTAACATGCCCAATATTGGAAATATTAATTGCCAATTATGTTTTATTTGCCAACGGTCTTTAAATTTTTGCATGGTGTAAAAATACAATTAAAAAGAATTAAAATCAATACCGCCTGCCTCTGGTAACAATAAATCGTTGATTATATTGTTGTTCAAAATAGATAAAGTAATTATATAAAAGGTAATTAACTTCATAACCATAATGAATTGCGGGGTCATAATTAATTTGCTGTTCGTATAAAAGAGGATCAAAACGTTGGGGTTGTAAAACACGTTGATTATATTCTGTAACATATATACGATTTCTGTTTTCCAAAAATGTTTCGGTGTAAAACCCTCTGGGTCTTTGAGTCACAATCCAGGAGTTAAATCCGGGTTCGATAATCATTATTTCATATTCGAGACTGTCATTGGCAATTCGCAATGTATCTGAAGTAGAATTTGAATTAGATATGGCTATGTTTTTTTTGTGGGTTGTGGCACAACTAATAATACATACCCCGATAAAGAATGTATAAATAATACTTTTCATTATTTTGATTTTTATGAAAATACAAAAAAGCCGAGGATTATTCCTCGGCTTTAACCATAATTTAAGTATAGTATTTTATTTCCCAAAAAGCCCACCTAAGAGCCCGCCCAGTCCACTTTTTTTGTTTCCTCCACTATTAAATAACATTCCGGCAACATCATCAAGAATGCTTCCATCGCCATCAGCATCCAGAAAAGACTCGATCAAAGATTGTTGTTGAGAACCTTTGGATCCTCCAGACAAGTTACCTAGCAGGCTCAAAAGCGAATTAGAGTCATTTACATTATTTTGTTTTGCTTGTTTTCCCAAAACCCCTAAAAGGATTGGAGCAGCAACTTTAAGAATTTGAGCAACAGAACCGGCATCGATTCCTGTTTTTTGACTTAAAGCATTTTCTACTACTGGTTGTTTACCACCAAGGATATGGCCTAGAATGCCGGCCCCGTCATTGGTTACACTTTCATCTACGCCACCTTCAAATAAGCCCCCTAGGTTGTCTAAAATACTACCCGAATGTTTACCTGTTATAGCTCCTAATAATCCAGAAGCACCTTCTGGTGTAGCAGCGTTACGTTGCATTGCACCCATTAGCACAGGCATTGCCATACTTAATAAGTCACTTGTTTTATCTGCAGATTGCCCGGTTTGCGAGCTAACACCGCTGATAATTTGTTTACCCATTGGGCTATTTAAAAGATCTAAAATTCCCGACATAGTTAATAAAGTTTTTTGATGAATCTAAATTTACATCTTTAATGTTAAAATTATCTGTCTATTGGTATTTTATTTTAGTAAAAAAAAGACGAAAGACAATTTTATAAGATAAAAAGCATAAAGCGCCATTTTTTAATTAAAATGACGCTTTATTATTAACACTTATATGCTTAGAGAATACTAATTAAGTATCCCAATAATTTGTTCTGCCAGTTCCTGACCAATACGATCCTGTGCTTCTTCTGTAGCGGCACCAATATGGGGGGTTAATGATATTTTTGTATTCATTAATACTTTTATGGCAGGGTTTGGTTCATTTTCAAATACATCCAGCCCTGCAAATCCTAATCTCCCATTTTCTAAGGCTTCTACTAAGGCAACTTCATCTATAACTCCACCACGGGCGGCATTAATAATTCCTGCTCCATTTTTCATTTGTGCGATCTCAGCTTTACCTATAACATATTCTTTTTGTGCAGGCACGTGTAATGTAAAGAAATCAGAGTTTTTAAGAACTTCTTCTTTAGAGATAGTTTTAATTTTAAACTTTAAAGATTGACCATCAAAAAAATCTAAAGGGATCTCTACTTCTTCTATAAAAGGGTCATACGCTATTACTTTCATACCTACTCCTATAGCAATTTTGGCAGTAGCTTGCCCTATGCGCCCAATACCGATAACACCAAGTGTTTTACCTCTTAGTTCGATACCATTACCATAAGCTTTTTTTAAATTTTTAAATTTGCTGTCCCCTTCTAATGGCATATTACGATTAGAATCGTGTAAAAACCGAACACTCCCATACAGGTGGGCAAAAACTAGTTCAGCAACAGATCCGGAAGATGCTGCCGGAGTATTTATTACATGTAATCCTTTTTCACGAGCGTATGCTACATCTATATTATCCATTCCTACACCACCGCGACCAATAATTTTAAGAGATGGACAGTTATCTATAATGTCTGTTCTTACTTGGGTTGCACTACGAACAAGTAGTACAGAAATTTCATTTTTATTAATGTAATCTACCAGTTGATCCTGGGCTACGGTGGTAGTTAAAACTTCAAATCCTTTTTTTTCTAAAGCTTCGATTCCGCTTTGTGAAACCCCATCGTTTGCTAATACTTTCATTGTTAAGTTTAATTTTAAATTGATTTGCTCTAAATAATCGTAATTAAAATATGCGCGGACTATGATTTATGCTTTGCGTTCCAAATCACTCATTATATCTACAAGGACTGCCACACTTTCTATAGGTAGTGCGTTATACATACTTGCTCTGTATCCGCCAACACTTCTATGGCCATTAAGACCACTAATTCCGGCCTCTTTCCACATTGCGTCAAAAGTTTCTTTAAGATCTTCGTTTACCAAAGTAAAAGTAGGGTTCATATTAGAACGATCTTCTTTGGCTGCAAATCCTTTAAATAATGGATTCAGATCAATTTCTGAATATAAAAGATTAGCTTTTTTATCATTTAATTTTTCTATAGCAGATATTCCTCCAAGTTTTTTAAGCCATTTTAAAGTTAACATAGATACGTATACGGGGTATACAGGAGGAGTGTTGTACATACTTGCTTTGCTAATATGTACTTGGTAATTTAGCATAGAAGGGATTTTTCTTTCTACTTTACCCAGAATATCTTCTTTTACAATTACAAGAGTTGTACCGGCAGGACCCATATTTTTTTGTGCTCCGGCATAGATTAAACTAAATTTTGAAAAATCTAATTGTCTGGAAAAAATATCACTACTCATATCACAGATTAAAGGGGTATCTGTAACCGGAAATTTTTTTATTTGGGTTCCAAAAATTGTATTATTACTGGTGCAATGTACATAATCCAGGTTTTCAGGAACATTATAACCTTTTGGGATATAGTTAAAATTGCTGTCTTTTGAGGAGGCGATTTCGATAACTTCACCAAAAAGCTTAGCTTCTGCTATTGCTTTATCACTCCAGGTACCGGTATTAATATATCCAGCTTTTGTTTCCAACAGATTATAAGCAGTCATTAAAAACTGAGTACTTGCTCCACCTTGAAGAAATAAGGCTTTATATCCCTTGCCTTCAAGACCTAATAGTTCTAAAGCCAAACAGCGAGCTTCCTCCATAACATCAACAAAATCTTTACTACGATGTGATATCTCTAAAATAGAAAGACCAGAGTTGTTAAAATCTAACACTGCCTGTGACGCTTCTTTAAATACTTCTTGTGGTAAAATACAAGGTCCAGCGCTAAAATTATGCTTTTTCATGTGCTAATATTTATTGTTTTTATACCCACAAACAAACTTTACAATTAATTTAATCATACCAGTTTTTTAGTGGTTTGTTATATTTATAGATTACAATACTTTATCTTTTCATTCTATTGTTGTAAAGAAGAAAACACCACAAAGGTGCTAATAATCTTATAGAAAAGCGTTGTCAAATTAATAAAATATTTAAGCAATTTTTGCCAAAAATTTAATAATGTCTATACCATCTGCATAATCTGAAAGTCCTGGATTTTGTGTTTGACCAAATTCTGTGCATTTTGGTAAGAAATCAGTACCAACAATACATTGAATCTTTTCTTTGTCCTTTTCTAATTTTTTGGTTAACAGATCTATAGATTCATATTTTTCATAAAACAATGTAGCTATTGGAGAAGCATAACTTTGATCTTCCTTTAACATCAAAAAACCATTTTCAAACAACTTGTAGTTACTCATTAAATATACGGCTTTATTGTAGTCGTAATTGTTGGCGTATTTTGCACTATTCATTATATCATGATAGTCGTACATTGCTTCAAAAAATAAATCAAAATTATAGTTTTCGGGGATCATTATTTTAGATACGCTTCTGCAACCCAAACCATAGTATCTAAAGATATCTTCGCCCAATGCCTGAAGCTGTTCTTTTGTTTCGTTTCCTGTTAAAACGGCAACAGAATTTCGGTTTTTTCGGATAACATTTGGAACTTTACTAAAATAGTACTCAAAATATCGGGCTGTATTGTCACTTCCTGTTGCAATAATAGCATCAAAGCTTTTAAGTTTATCAAAAGTAAATGATATATAGTCTTTAAAACGAGGTTCAACAGCAATTAGGTAAGTAGACAAAAATGGTAGTAGTTGATTATCGTTTGAGGATTGTTTTACCAAGATTTTGTTTCCCGAAATTAGCACCGAAAGAAAGTCATGAAAGCCTACCAAAGGTATATTTCCTGCCAGTATAGTCCCGATTGTTTTAGGTTCGTTTTTGGCAATAGAATATGGTGACAGCCAATTATTAAGATTTTCTTTGGTTAGGGCATTGCTCCATTGTTGTAGAGAAAAAAGTATGTTTTCTTTTGTAAACCATCCGTTGTGATGTACAGCAGTATTAATTTTTTGAGACATTTCATCAAAAAAATATTCATTACACAAAACAGATCTAACATTCTCATAACCAGTTGTTTTGAATTGACTAAGGAACTTCCCTAATTCAGAAAAAGCTTTTATACGATCATTTAATAACATTTCTTATTTGTTTATCACTAGTTTAGGAGTTATTTTTGTCCTGCAAATTTAGAATAAAAAAGAGCTATGGCAATTATAATAACAGATGAATGTATAAATTGTGGCGCTTGTGAGCCAGAATGCCCAAATACTGCAATTTATGAAGGAGCTGATGATTGGAGATATTCTGATGGTACAGATTTGGAAGGAGATGTAGTACTACCCGGAGGCAAATCTGTAAATGCTGAGGAAGCACAAGAACCAATAAGTGATGAGATTTATTATATTGTACCTGATAAATGTACAGAGTGTAAAGGTTTTCATGAAGAACCACAGTGTGCCGCAGTTTGCCCTGTAGATTGTTGTGTTCCTGATGAAAATGTTGTAGAAACTGAAGAGTTTTTATTGAAGAAGCAATCTTTTATGCATAAATAAGAGTAATTTTTATCGTATAGATTATAAAAATACCTGTCTTGTGATAGGTTTTTTTATGGTCATTTTTTTAATTTTAGTACTTTCGCTTTAATAAAACCACAAATCTAAATATGAAATAATGAAAAAAATAGTATTATTTATGTTCTTTGCAGCAATCTCTATTGCTACTTATGGACAATATCGTTGGGAAGTTTCTGGTGGAGCTACTTTTTCTAAACTAGATATGGATAATAAAGAAACAACCAGCGGAGCTGGCTTTTATGTAAATGCCGGATATGGTTACTTAATGGGGGTTCGGGCAAGAACAAGTATTGTATTTTCATTAGACTTGCTACAACGTACCAGTGAAATAGAAGGTTTGGGAGATGCAGAAACACTTCAGGTAGGGTTTAACCCAAAATTCAGGTATCTAACAGGGGAGGGTAAAGACAGATTTCGTGGATTTATAAATGCAGGGCCATCTTTTAGAGTTAATACAAGTTTTAAAATTAATGGAGAGAAATTAGAAGATAAAGAATATGAACAACTTATTATTGGAGGTGTTTATGGGGTTGGGTTTTCGCAGATGATAGGAGAAATGTTTGATATTATGGCAGAAGTAGGGGTGATGAACGATTTTGTAGATAATTTAACCAATACAGGTAGTAAGTTTTTTGATGTTTATGCAAGAGTGGGAGTGCGGGTTAGAATTTATGATGCCCGAAGATAATATAACAACAACATAAAATAAAAAATCCTGCATATTGCAGGATTTTTTATTTTATGTTGTTTGATCTTCTTCAGTAATCAAATTAATATTCCATCAAGGCATCTCTGTATTCTTTTAGATCAGATATATTCATTCTGTTCTTAAGACTTTTTGTAAGAGATATTAAATACTTAAGACTTTCTATAGGATCAATAGCTTCTTTTTCTTCAGTAGAATCCTCCTCGTCTATAGGTTCATCATCTGGAATTGGTATAAGGAATGAGTTGTTTTTTTCGATATGCTCATAAGTATACCTAAGAACTTTAACAACCAAAGGAACTTGCTCTTCTAATGCATAAGTTCTTAATTCTTTGATGTCTTCAATTAATGTATCTGTATTGATGCCTGTTTTATCAAGATCCTCCAGAATTTTATCGATTAATTTGATTGCTTTTTTATTTTCCAAAAGGGTAAGGTTATATAGATGATTAAATACTAATAATTGCAAATTTATATTTTTCCTGTATTATTAAAAATCAATTACTGTTATTTATTTATATTTTAATTATTTTTTTCTGTAAGATATTTTAACAAGGTGTTTTTTATTGTTGTAATAATCTGTTTTTTAAGTATTTAACATGTTTTTTCGCAAGTATTAAGACTATTCCGGCTAAAGTTTGAGGTAAAACCGTAACCGTATATGCAACAAACCTCTTTATCTTTGAAAAGTATTCCAATTACAATTTTTCCCTTACTTTTTTTGTTTTCCCCAACACTTACCTCCTTTTTTTAAGGAGGTAAGTTCTTCATGGGGGGTATATATTTTATAATTATCAATGTTATTTATAAATTAGGGCTTTATTTTTTTAATTCCAGCAGCACAATTTCTTGATTAGAATCAATAGTTACAAAATCATTATATACTTTTGCTTCTGTACCAGAATATTTATCTACAAGAACCTCACCTTCTGCAAAAACAGAATTAACTTTGATTGTTTTCTTCCCTTTGTTAAGATCTAAACCAATGATTACTTTATCCAAAAAATTATTTTTATTGTACTCCCTTGAAAATATATATGGTTTTTCTGAGATCATTTTATGTCTTCCGGCACCAACAGCCGGGTGGTTTTTTCTAAAAACGCCTAATTTTTGCCAGTGGTTTAGTAATTTTTTAGTTTCCTCATTGTTAATACCCTCCCAATTCATTTTGGATCTTAGATTGGTATCTCCTTCAGTATCTGTAACGAATAGAGGTCTTGCTATTTCGTCTCCGTAATAAATCTGGGATACACCGGGACTTAGTAAAAGTTTAGTAGCAGACTCATAAGTTTTAGTTCTGTTTTTATCAAAAGGAGAGCTGTTATTATGAGAACTTATATAATTGGTTACACTTTTGCCAATAAGATTGGTATACAATAATTTGCTATATTCATTAAATAATTTTTCATAGCTAATATTTTCTGCATCATATTTGAATTGAAAATTAATTAGATTGTCAAACCCGTATGCGTAGTAATCTACTTTACGGTCTGTAAATTTATAATTTCGTTTGTTATGGATATTATAGCCATATAGTTCTCCCAGCATATAAAATTCATTAGTATCCAGAACCTTGTGCGGGTGTTTGGATTTCCATTCTATAAGTGCAAGTTTGGCCTGTTCTGCAAGTGTTTTCCAGGCATCTTCTTCAACATGTATAACGGTATCTGCTCTATATCCGTCAATTCCTAATTCTCTAACATAATCTGTTAGCCATTTTATGATATAATTTTTCGGGGATCTTTTTAATCCTGTTTTATTAAAAAAGGTATCTATTTCCAAAAGTTCTTTATCCAATCGCCCTTCTGCTTTCCATTTTTGTATCAGGATTTCGGGTAATTCTACATTTTTATCGCTTTCGGTTTTAATATCGGGTAAATTTTTGGACAATGTGCAGGATACAGTATTTTCATAATTCTTGTAATCGCATTGTGGACTGGTTCTTACCCATGTGTCCGGCCATAGTGGATCCAGATCTGTTACAGGACCGGTATGGTTTATTACTATATCCATAATAATCCGTATACCATTTTTATGAGCTATTTCTACTAATTGCTTAAGATCCTCATAGGTTCCAAAATTAGGGTCTATTTTTGTCCAGTCTTTAATCCAATATCCATGATATGGATAAGTATTCCCTGTTCCTTCATCGATACTACCATATATTTGTTCTACAACAGGAGTAAACCAAATTACATTTATTCCAAGGTCGTTAAAATATCCATCTTCTATTTTTTGAGTTATACCTTTTATATCGCCTCCTTCAAAGTTTCTTAATTTCCCTGTCTTTTTAGTCCTGTGTGTAATCTTGTCATTAGTTATGTCTCCATTATTAAATCTATCAGTTAATAAAAAATAAATATTGGATCCTTCCCAGACAAAAGGCGGGTTTGTTTTTGTAAAAAGATCTTTGTTGTTGTTTATATTATCAAACAGATCATTTTTCTCTTTATCAGAGTTGGTTTTACATGCCAGTATTATAAATAAAAGTAAAAAGACAATAATTTTAAGAGGAATATTCATAAGTTTTTATGGGGTTTAAAACTGCTAGCTATATAAGTATTTTAATGAACGTCGTTAGAATTTTTAATATTGGGAAGCAAAAATGGATTTATCATCTATCAAAAACGGGTTTTTTGGTTTCCAAAAAAAAAGTTTCAATGAGTTCAATAAATTAAGTTGTTTATAAACTATAAAACAGATAAAATATTTTCATGTGAATTTACAATACATTATTCTATTGGGCAGCATAAAGAATAGATATAATTAATTTTTATTTTTTTGTAAAAATACTGTTCCTTTGGAGTCAAAATCACGAAAATGATCAAATTTAAAGCTTGGATCTCTGCTGCACGTTTAAGAACATTACCATTATCTGTTTCAGGTATTATTGTTGGTTCTGCATTAGGAAATAATTTGTTTTTTACGACAAATATTTTTTGGTTAGCTATTGCAACCACTTTGGGATTACAAATATTATCTAATTTTGCCAATGATTATGGTGATGGGGTAAAAGGAACAGATAATAAGGATAGAGTAGGGCCAATGCGCGCTTTGCAGAGTGGAGTGATTTCTAAACAACAGATGTTAAAAGGGATAGTGTGTACTGCAATAATAGTATTAGGGCTAGCAATTTTTTTGATATATTTCTCCTTTGGGAAGGATAACTTTTTGTATTCGTTATTATTTTTTATACTTGGTCTAGCGGCGATAGCAGCCGCAATTAAGTACACAATGGGTACTTCGGCATACGGGTACAGGGGCTTGGGAGATGTTTTTGTTTTTCTTTTTTTTGGTTTGGTTAGTGTAGTGGGGTGTTTCTTTTTGTATACCAAAAATATAGAATTACTGGTTTTTCTTCCTGCTACTACAATTGGCGTATTGAGTGCGGCGGTATTAAACCTTAATAATATGAGAGACTATGATAATGATAAAAAATCCGGCAAAAATACGTTAGTCGTAAAATTAGGAATCCAACGAGCAAAAATGTACCATTATGCATTGCTTATTATATCTGTTTTATGTATGTTGACCTATCTTTTTTTTACATACAACAAACCTATACATTTATTATTTTTGTTATCCTTTATACCTGTATTATTTCATTTTGTAAAAGTTTTCAAAACTAATATCTCTGAATTATTGGATCCTGAACTCAAAAAAGTAGCTTTAACAACATTTTTATTCTCTATTTTATTTAGTTTAGGACAGATTTTATAATTTAGTAAAATCTGTTAAAAAAAATACAGGTACAAAACATATTTTATAGTAAGAAGTTTTAACTATTTCACTCATGAAAATCACATTTTACGGGCAAAACACATTATTAATTAATATTAATGATATAAGCATATTAATAGATCCATTTATTTCGGGAAATCCCCTTTCTAAAGATAAAGTGGATATTAATACAATAGAAGCAGATTATATTTTGTTAACTCATGCACATCAGGATCATGTATTAGATGCTGAAGCTATTGCAAAAAAAACGAATGCTACTATCGTTTCAAATTATGAAATAGCAATGTATTATCAAAATATGGGAATAGAAGTACACCCAATGAATCATGGAGGGGAATGGAGTTTTGAGTTCGGAAATGTAAAATATGTAAATGCAGTACATACCAGTAGTTTTGCAGATGGAACTTATGGGGGACAACCAGGTGGGTTTATTATTGAAGGAGAGCGTAAGACTATTTATATAGCAGGAGATACAGCGCTAACTATGGATATGAAATTAATTCCTTTACGGTATAAGCTGGATTTAGCAATTTTACCTATTGGAGATAATTTTACGATGGGTGTTGATGATGCAATTATTGCTAGTGATTTTGTAGAATGTGATAAGGTACTGGGAGTACATTATGATACTTTTGGATATATAGAGATTGATCATGATGAAGCTAAACGAAAGTTTTTTGCAAAAAATAAAGATCTTATGCTATTAGATATTGGAGGGAGCATAGAGTTATAATGAATGCTAAGTATTATAAACATATCCTTCAGTTTAAAAGACCAAGCGGAACATCCCGGGGAGTTTTAAAAACGAAAGAAACTTGGTTTATAGTAATTTTTGATGGGGCAAAAAAAGGGATAGGTGAGTGTGGGATTTTAAGAACATTAAGCATAGATGATCGCCCGGATTATGAAGATAAATTAAAATGGGTATGTGATAATATTCATTTAGGAGTTGCTGCACTTTGGGAAATCCTCATAGAGTTTCCCAGTATTCAGTTTGGAGTAGAAATGGCTTTTAAATCTTTACAAAGCGTCTCGCCTTTTATATTATTTCCTTCTGCATTTACCCAAAAACAAAACCATATTTTAATTAATGGATTGATATGGATGGGGGATAAGGGTTTTATGCACCAACAAATAGAAGATAAACTAAAAGAAGGTTTTACGTGCATAAAATTGAAAATAGGAGCAATTGATTTTGAAACAGAACTAGATTTGTTATCCTGTATTCGGTCTAAGTTTTCTTCAGATATTATAGAGTTAAGGGTAGATGCTAATGGAGCTTTTACTCCAGAAGAAGCTTTGGATAAATTAAAGTATCTTTCTGAATATGATTTGCATAGTATAGAACAGCCAATACGCCAAGGGCAATACAAAGAGATGGCAAGATTGTGCAAAGAAACTCCATTGCCTATTGCATTGGATGAAGAGTTAATAGGTGTTTTTTATAAAGCAGATAAGGTAAAAATGCTAGAAACTATTCAACCTCAATATATTATCTTAAAACCAAGTCTGATAGGAGGTTTTAAAGGAACTAAAGAGTGGATTGATTTGGCAGAATCTTTGGGTATAAATTGGTGGATTACCAGTGCTCTGGAAAGCAATATTGGCCTTAATGCCATTGCACAGTATACTTATACATTGGGTAATGAAATGCCACAAGGATTGGGAACAGGAGGCTTATATACCAATAACATTGATTGCCCGTTAAAGGTGGTTCAAGGCAACTTGGTGTATGATATCCAAAAAAAATGGAAAATTGACTATTTAAAATAATATCACGATTATATGTATATCACTCAAGGAAGAAAAGGAAAGTTAGGAATGTGGAAATATTTACCAATACCACTAGGTTTTATGTTATTAATGGCTTTAAACTATTTAGCAGTAAAAATGCTTAATATGGATACAGAAGCTGTAATGAAACAACAAATTGAATCTATTGGTAAAAATATGTTGTTTCTTCAACTTTTGATCCCCTTCGCAATCTTTTTGGGCGGGTTACTTTTTTGGGTACGCTATGTACATCAACAAAGCCTTTTATCTCTAACCACAAGTAGAAAAAAAGTAGATTGGAGCCGTGTGTTTTTTGTTTTTGGACTAATGGCTTCATTTATAATCATGTCTACAGTTGCTGCTTATTTTATAACTCCAGAAAATTACCAATTAAATTTTCAACCTGTACCATTTTTAATACTATCTGTTATTGCAATATTGTTAATCCCTGTACAAACTAGTTTTGAAGAGTATCTGTTTAGGGGATATTTAATGCAAGGATTGGGTTTGGCTGCAAAAAACAAGTGGTTTCCTTTGTTAATTACATCGGTGCTTTTTGGGGTTATGCACGCAGCTAATCCCGAGGTAGAAAAATTAGGGCCTATACTCATGGTTTATTATATAGGTACCGGTTTGTTTTTGGGGATAATTACTTTAATGGATGATGGTTTAGAACTAGCCCTTGGTTTTCATGCAGCCAATAATCTGGTTACGGTACTTTTGGTAACAGCAGATTGGACAGCTCTCCAAACAGATTCTATTTTTATAGATGCCTCTGATCCCGGGACAGGATATGAAGTGCTTATGCCTGTATTTATAGTTTTTCCGATTTTTTTGATAATACTTTCTAAAAAATATAAATGGACGGGATGGAAAGACAGGCTTTTTGGTAAAATAGAACCGGATGTAGCTGTACAGGAGATAACATAAAAATAATACACTTTTTACATACCCGTAACCCTTGAATATGGCATAAAATTGAAATTTGAATATGCAAACAAAAAATACATTTTCTATTCCCGAAATACACCAAGGATTTACCATTAATAAAAATTCTTTGGACAAAGAAGGATTGAAATATTTTGCCCATAATTTTATTAAAGAAGGAGAGGTCTATGAGCAGGAAGCAGGGTATTTTTTGCTAGACTGGATTAGTGATAAGGATCATATTGTAGTACAAACTTCTGGCTCTACAGGAAAACCCAAAAAAATAAAGGTATTTAAGCAACACATGGTAAATAGTGCGCTGGCAACCGGAAAGTTTTTTAAACTACAAGAAGGGACTACTGCGTTATTATGTTTACCAGTAAACTATATTGCCGGCAAAATGATGCTTGTAAGAGCAATGGTGCTTGGTTGGAAAATAGATTTGGTGCCACCAAAAACAAATCCACTGGATACGGTATATAAACAATATGATTTTTGTGCAATGGTACCGTTGCAGCTTGATAATTCTATTAGCAGACTTCATTTAGTCAAAAAATTAATTGTTGGGGGAGGTCCTGTTTCTGAGAATTTAAAAAGCCTGGTACAGGGCTTTAAAACCAAAATATATGAAACTTACGGAATGACCGAAACAGTTTCTCATATTGCAGCCAGAAGAATAAATCCAAAGAAAAAAGATAAAAAAGATGCTGGTTTTTTTAAAGCATTGCCAAATATCACATTAAATACAGACGATAGAGACTGTTTGATTGTAAAAGCACCCCAACTCAATGAAGAAACAATTATAACCAATGATGTTGTAGAGCTTAAAACATACAAAAAATTTATTTGGAAAGGTCGTTATGATAATGTAATTAATAGTGGGGGAGTGAAACTATTTCCCGAAGAGATCGAAATTAAATTACAATTATTAATAGGCCACCGTTTTTTTATCTCAGCCGTTCCTGATGATTCTTTAGGAAACAAAGTAGTTTTGGTTATTGAAAGAGATTATGACAAAATATCTAGCCATACGCTAAAAGAGGGAATACAAAATCTAAAAACCCTTAATAAATACGAAATTCCTAAAGAAATTTATTTTGTTCCACAATTTATAGGAACAGATAATGGTAAAATACAAAGAGTAAAAACATTGGAGATAGCTTTACATAATTGAGTTTAATTATTTCATAGAGATTCATGTTTTAATAATAATTATTTCATGTCGTATTTTTTTATAAATTTAATACATGAAAAAGTTTATTATTATTTTAGCGACTTTACTTTTTGGTAATTTTGTTATTGCAAACAGTGTAGGGATAGAGAACAATATAAATATAGCTATTTATTGGGATGCTTCCTTTTCTCAAAAAGAAAAAAATATAGAAAAAGAGTTAGAGTTTTTAGATACTTTTTTTAAAACCTATCCTAATTCTAATGTTTCACTTATTGTTTTTAATACAAAGATAATAAGTGATGAAAAATTACAAATAAAGTCATCTAACTGGAAAAATCTTAAACAAAAGCTTGTAGAAGTAAACTATGATGGTGCTTCGGATTTTAGTTTGGTCAATACAGATTTGTCAGAAGAAATGTTACTTTTTTTTACAGATGGTAAGAGTAATTTAGGGGATTTTAAGACTAGTTTATATAGTCCAAGAATAATTACTATAAGCAGCACGATAAATATTGATAAAAAATTTCTTCACAATACAGCTTTTTATAATAATGGTTTTTACATAAACCTTTTAGAGACTGATGCTTCTTCATCTATCAAAGCAGTTGTGGATGGGGTTATGATGCCCAAGTTAGAATTTGTTACCAAAAAGAATATAAATAATACAAAGAGATATATAGAAGGTGTAGTTACTTATGATAATAGAGTAATACCTAATGTAAATGTTTTTTTATCAGATCAAAAAAGAGGTACTATCACAGATCAAAATGGGAGGTATAAAATAGCGGTAGAGAAGGGGGAGGTTTTATACTTTAGTTATATAGGCGTTAAACAAACTATTATAGAGGTTGGAGATGACAATATTGTTGATGTTCAATTAAATACTGATATTAATGAGTTAGACTCTGCTGTTGTTATGTCTAAAAAGTATAATGATCCGGATATGACTAAAGCAGGTAATTTTGAAGTAGACAAAAAATCATTGGGTTATGCAGTTCAAAGTATTGATTATAATGATATTGGCGATAATAAAGGAGATGTCGGAAAAGCTATAGCGGGAAAATTTTCAGGAGTATCAATGGGAAATATGGGTAATGCGGGCCTTACAATTATAAGAGGTTCAAATTCTATAAGTAGTAATAGTATTTATGCTCTTTATATAATTGACGGAATACCATTACCACGAAGTGGTGAAGGAGGTCAAAGCATAGCTAGTTATGATTTTATTGATCCGAATAATATTGCAGAAGTTACCGTTCTTAAAGGATATGCAGCTACTAATCAATATGGAGCAGAGGGACGTAATGGAGTAGTTTTAATTAAAACAAAAACAGCAAGCAATAATAAAATTTTAGAACAAAATGCTCTAGAAGATAAACCTTCTGAAATAAAGTATAATATGTATACTTCTGATTTGAAGATTTCTGATGAAAATATCTCCAATTATATAAATACATTAAAACTATTTTCGGATCCTAAAAAATCTTATAATAAGTATATAGATATGCTTTCTGCTAATAAAGATAATGTGTCTTTTTTTGTAGAATGTTCAGATTATTTTTTTAGTATAAACAAACCTGATGTAGGATTAAGGATCCTCTCGAATTTGATAGAGATTTTTCCAGAAGACACTTCGGTTCTTAAAATATTAGCTTTTAATTTAGAGAAACATAAATTATTTGAGCAAGCAGAGATCGTATACAAACAAATCTGTATAGTTTCTCCTTCTTTATCACAAACGTATTTAGATCTGGCTAATGTTTATTTTGTGGGTAAAAAATACCAAGAATCTATAAATCTATTTAAAAAACTAACAACAAATAAAATAGAAGCAATTAGTTCGTTTAATGGTATAAGTAACCAGATAACCAATGATTTTAAAAATGTGTTATCTAATCGTAACCAACAATGGCAAACTAATAATATAGATTCAAGATATTTTGTTTCGCCTAAATATGATTTGAGGGTGATTATAGAATGGTCACACCCGCAAACAGAGTTTGAATTACAGTATATAAATTCTAAAAAACAATATTTTACTTTAACACATACACAGGAAGAGAATAAGAAAACAATGCAGGTAGAACTTAACGAGGGGTTTACTTCAAACGAATATGTGCTTTCTGAAATGGATGATGATGAATGGTTTTTAAATATTGTAACATCAAATAATTACATGCCAAACCTTAAATACCCTGTATTTCTTAAAGTAAAAGTATTTACCAAATTTGGGTCTCCTGACCAGAAGTTACAAATGCACGTTATAAATCTGGATAAGGTAGTAAATAATAGAATTTTCACTTCTTTCAAAAAATAGATATAGCAATAAAAACAACTAATATTATGCTAATTAAGTTTTCAAATTTTGTGGAAGATTGTTTTTATGATACTTTTATCTAAATTCGAGAATCACACCTTTAGAAACTATACTTTTTATGCGACTATTCATTTTTTTTAGCTTTTTAATAACTTCAACAATTGTACAATCACAAATATTAACAGAAAGAGAGAGAGCTAATGTTATAGACATGGTGTTAGAAGATAGATTTAATAATCTATTACCAGAATTAATGGATCGGGAAGGTTTTGATATGTGGGTTTTGATCTCCAGAGAGTATAATGAAGATCCGGTTGTTAAAACAATGTTACCTGCAACGTGGCTTAATGCCAGACGCAGGACCATATTGGTGTTTTATAGAAATAAAGAGAAAAATACTATAGAAAAATTAGCTGTAGCCAGATATAATGTTGGAAAAAATATAGATTCTGCCTGGGATAAAGAAAAACAACCAGATCAATGGAAAGCACTGGTAGAGATAATTTCAGAAAGAGATCCTAAAAAGATTGGAATTAACTATTCAGAAGATTTTGGTATTCTGGATGGAATTGTAAAAACAGATTATGAAGAGTTTTTAAAAGTATTACCTCAAGAATATAAAGCCAGAGTTACTTCTGCTGAAAAATTGGCAATTGCATGGATTGAAACACGTACTCCCCAAGAATTAGAAATTTATAAAGAACTGGTTAAAACAACACACGATATTATTGCAGAAGCTTTTAGTACTTCGGTTATACAACCAGGAACCACAACAACAGATGATGTAGTTTGGTGGCTAAGACAAAAAGTAACAGATATGGGATTAGAAACCTGGTTTCATCCAACAGTAGATATTCAAAGATCTGGTGAAGAAGCGTTGCAAAATCATATTGTTTCTTTTTCAGGCAGACCAAATGATAAAATAATTAAGGCAGGGGATTTGATACATTGTGATTTTGGAATAACCTATTTAAGATTAAATACAGATTGCCAACAACATGCTTATATTCTTGAAAATAATGAAACTTCTCCTCCGGATTTTTTGGTCAAAGCTTTTGCAGACGGAAATCGGGTACAGGATATTTTAACTTCTAATTTTGAGACTGGAAAAACAGGAAATGAGATTTTGATAAAATCTCTGGATGAAGCTAAACAAAAGGGATTAGCTCCCTCTATTTATACACATCCGTTAGGTTTATATGGTCATTCTGCAGGTACTACAATAGGGATGTGGGATGCTCAAAAAGGGGTAAAAGGTACAGGAGATCATCCTTTGCATGAAAATACAGTTTACGCTATTGAATTAAATACTACAGTTACATTACCAGAATGGAAAAAAGATATTCGTATTATGCTCGAAGAAGCAGGATCTTGGGGTGGTTCTGCCGGATTTGAATATATTTATGAAAGACAAACAGAATTGATTACAATTCCCAAAAGGAAATAAAAAAACTGAGATATAGTTTTGTTTATATGGGTTTTAACTCCATCTGTATACTTTTACCAGAGGATATATTTTTGATTCAAGTTTTTAAATGTGTAACTTTGTTTTTGAGGGGAATGCTCGATTATAAGGATTGTTTAGTTACATGTAGAGCAAATATTTACGGCTATAATTTTTTTGGGATTAATTATAGTTATATAACAGGAATGATTAAACATGATAAAACGAGGTGCAGGCTTGGTATTTAGGTCATTTTTAGGAGTATTGACTCTTATTGGTGGTATATTTGTTATTTTATATATGATACTATGGGATTTTTTGAGGGAAAAAGTATTCCGTAAAAAACCTGTGAAAAAAGATTGCTTTGATAAAATTCTTTCAAAAGAAGATATTTCTAAATCTGAAAAAGGGTGATTATTAAGATTTATATTGTTTTTTTGCCTGAACATACGTAAATAATAATCCGATATACTTATATGTAGTTTCATAGCTAAATTAGAGATTGGGACTTTGCAAAATAGTATACATCCTAATTGAATTAATATTTTTTTTGATAGGGTTTCCACCATGATTTTTGTTTTGGGTGGTTATATCCATAAGGAGATCCATAATATTTTTTGCTATTGATATTTACATCGTTTAGCAAAATACTCATGTTAGAAAAACGCTTGTTTTTATACAGGCTTTCCGGATCAGATAATAATCTTCTGTCTGTATATTCAGATCTTACTACATAGATACATAAATCTACATAATCGGCAAGTAATAGCGGGTCTGCTACCAAATTTACAGGGGGAGTGTCTATAATTATATAATCATATTTTGATTTGAGTTCTAAAATCAACTCTTGCAGGCGTTTACTTTTTAATATATCAATAGGATTAGGAGGAATTACACCAGAGTTTATAATGTCCAGATTTGGTATGCTCTCAATATTTATAATAATATCTTTCAAATTTAGGTTCTTATCCCTTACATAATTGGTTATGCCTTTTGTTGAGTTATGGTTAAAATATTCCAGGATTTTTGGGGATCTTAGATCCAGGCCTAATAAAGCAACCTTTTTGTCGGGGTCTGCCAAAGTAATAGCTAAATTGGTTGATATAAATGACTTACCTTCTCCTGTTATAGAAGAGGTTACTAAAATAGTTTTTGTTTCATTATCACTTTCTGAAAGCAAAAATTTTAAGTTACTTTCAAAGATTCTAAATGCTTCGGCTACAATAGACCGATCATCTTTAGAAATAATAAAATTACCTTTTGTATTTGTATTAGGAATTTCAGCAACAATTGGCATATCTGTATTTTTCTGAATTTCTTTTTTGTCTTTTATTTTTACATCCAAAAGGTCTTTAAAAAACAGGATCATAACAGGAATCAAAAATGTACCCATAAATGCAACCAACAAAACGATTCGTTTTTTTGGTTTTATAGGGTTTTTAGAACTATATGCTTTTTCAATAACTTTTGCATTAGAAACTGTTGCGGCTAGTGATATCGCTGTCTCTTCTCGTTTTTGTAATAAATAAAGATATAGTGTTTCCTTTATTTCTTGTTGTCTTACAATGTCTCTTAATTCTCTTTCTTTTTTTGGTAAAGAAGCTATTTTAGCACTCATTACAGCATCTTGCCTTTGAAGATCCCTAAGTTTTATTTTCAAAGTTTTTTTCTGGTTGTCCAAACTTTGTTTCAAACTTAAATTTAAGCTTTGTAATTTTTCATTTAAACGAACAACTATGGGGTTTTTTAATGTGGTACTTTTTAGTACTTCATCCCTTCTTAGAGCGGTTTCATTATACTGTGCTATGATTCGGGTAATTGACTCTTCAGAAAAACCAAGGTTAACGGGTAATAAACTTCCTTTATTTTCTTTTAAATATTCATTCATAAAGTCAACTAAGCCTAATTGAGTGTTTGTTTCTAACACTCCTTTTTTATTTTCAGAGGAGCTTTCTAAAAACAGTTCGGTTTCTGACGTAACATTGGTTAAATTATGAGAGGTTTTGAATACTTCCACACCTTGTTCTATATCTGATAATTCGGTATTTATTATACCCAATCTTTCTTTAATAAAGTTAGCCGTATTTTCATAAACCTGATTTTTGTCATTTGCGGCATCTATATTGTATTCTTTTACCAATTCGTTTAAAATGGCTTCGGCTTTTGCTTTTACTGTTGTATTTAAACTTAAAGAGATAACATTGGCATCCTTATGAACAAGTCCAATACTTACTTTTGATTTGTAGTCTTCAACAATATCCATTACAGGTTTGATAGATATAAAAACTTCGTGTTCTATAAAAGAATCCAGATAATCAGGGTTTGGATTAATGATTAAGTTTCCTGTTTTGGCAGAGATTTCTTTTCCAAAAAAACCGTTTATGATAGAATCATTACCTTCTTCTGTAATAGTAAATTCATTTTTGGATAGTATAGATATAACAAAATAGGCAGAAGGATCTGTAATTGATGAATCTTTTTCAAACTGTATATGAACGGGGGTATTATCGTATAATTCAACTAATCGTTTTGAAAATTTTGTTTTAGAAAAATATTGATAATTCAGATTGAGTTTTTTAACTACGTTTTCAAAAAGAGGTCTGGATTTTAAAATTTCTATTTCATTTTCAATCTCTTTATTATTGTTTTTTACAATACTCAGGTCCTCAAAGGCAGAGAGTTCTGAAAGCATTCCGGATTTTTCACTTTTAATAAGAATAGTTGACTTTACGTTATATTGAACAGGAGTATATTTTAGGTATAATACAGCCAAGATTAAACATATAATACCTGTTACAAGAAATAGTTTCCAGTAGCTAAGGTATTTTGCTATTTGATCCTTTAAATGAAGATTACTTTGTTCTTTTTGATATTCGTAATCCATGGATACTATTTTTTAAAATTATTTTTTTCAGAAATCATTATTTTGTCAATAAAATAACCAACGACACTAGTACAGATGCTACAGATACCCATATAGGAGTGTTTTTATTATACGAAGAAGACTTGATTTGTGCATTATTTGGAGTAACGTAAATTGCATCGTTTTGTTTTAGATAATATACAGGAGAATTAAAAATATTGTCAGTAGTAATATCTATTCGATGATATTTATACTTATTGTTTTGCTCCCTGATAACCAAAATATCATTTCTTTTGCCTGTAATGGTAAGATCCCCTGCTAGTCCCAAAGCTTCAATAATACTAATGCGCTCATTTTGAATTGTAAAGGTCCCAGGGTTATTAACTTCTCCTAGTATGGTTATTTTAAAATTTACTAATTCTATATGAATAATTGGATCTTTTAGATAAACAGATAATTTTTCTTTTAAAATTTGTATAGCTTCCATTTTGGATAAGCCCGATAATTTTATGTTTCCTAAAACAGGAAAATCAATAGTTCCATCTTTTTTGATTAAATAGGTAAGTTGTTTTTGTTCTCCTACTACACTGCCCGGAATAGCATTAAAAGAAACGGCAGGCAAATTAAATGGTTCTAAACCTTCCATATTGGATGAAGAGACTGTAATGGCCAAAAGATCATCTGGTTCAAACAGGGTTTCATAACCTGTTTTTATTTCTTTCTCATATTGGTCTTTTATATCTTTAAAGTACACAATATCTTTTCGGGAGGCACAAGAGGTTAAAAACAGTAATATAATGATTGGGTAATTTTTTTTTAAAAACTGAATTATCATTTGTTTATGATTAGTGGTATATATTGCTTTTAGCAACTTCTTTTACCTCGTAAAACAATATTTTGTAAGATTTTAATAAAGTAACGAATATCGGTTTGTAATGGTGCTTTTTCATACGCTTCAAGATATTTCATTTCTGATGCTACAATTTCATCTATAGTTTTTGGCATATCTGCATAAAAGGGGGGAAGAAGCCCTGGTTTTACCTTTACTCTTTTTTCTTGAAGTTCTTTGGGGTATAGGCTAAAATAATGGTTGCTTAATGGTCGGACCCCTATTAGTTTCATTTCGTTTTTTACCAAATTGATAATCATGGGTAATTCATCAATCCAGTATTTTCGCATTATTTTTCCTTCATGAGATATTCTAAAATCATTTTTGATTTTACCACCTTCTTTTAGTTTGTTTTTTTCAAAAACATATTGTTGTAAATATTCAGAAAACGGATACATGGTTCTGAATTTATAAACTTTTATAATTTTTCCGTTTTCTCCTAATCTTCTTAATTTAATAAGAGGGCCATAGGTTGGGTCTTTATCAAAAGCAGGTTCCTTGATTTTTCTGGCAACAAAATGCAATACATCATTGATGTTTTTCTCTTCCAGTACTTCAAAACCGCAGGAGTATAAACGACCAAAAGTTTCTGCTTTGGTTAAAACCCTTCCTTTACCTCCTGTGATATTAAAATATAGCTTTTTTGTTAATTTAAGTTTAGGAATAACCCTGGTAAAAAACACATCTGCCATGTAGTATATATAATTAAATGGCTCGGGAAGCTTTTTTAATATTCTGTTTTTTCGAACCGCATAAGTTTCTACATGATTAATAAAAATCCCTCCTACGGCCAGTTTTGAGTTGACCGATTCAAAGTATTTATTGATCCTTCTAAAATCATTGACTCGTTTAAGGTTTACTATAGTTTTATAGGTGCTTACGGGGATCTTGTCTATGTTAAAACTTGTTCTGGTAGCAGTAACAAAAACTTTTTTGGAAGGATGGGTTACGTATTCATCTATAAAATCAAAAGTTTCTTTCCCAACTTCTTTGATTATCAGATCTTTAATATCTTGATTCCAATCTTGTTCAGTAATGGTTATTACATCTTTTGAGTTTTCAGGATTTAAAAGCTTTTCGACTTGTTTGTCAATAAATGGAGCAAATTTGGTTATCATTTTTTAGCCTTTTGGTTATGTCTAAGAGTATTTGTGTTAAATATAAATGTTAATAGAAAGTTAATTTTTTAATATTTTTTTAACACATAAACATTTGGTTATCAGTTTAATACGGTTTGTTTAACGATTATATTTTTATAATATTATACTAAAAAAAACGATTGTTTGTAAGTACCACATATATAGGAGTATAGAAGTTGAAAATTATATTAACATAAGTTTAGATTATATTACGGAGTAAAAAATAAAGAGAGATAAATCTACTGTAAGCCCCATGTCAAGTAAGTTTTAATACTGTTTATTATAGCTTATTCAGCTTTGATTTAAGGGGTGTTGTTTTTGTACAAAAAAAAGTTTTTTAACAATATTTTTTGTGTTTTGCAATAGGAGCTCTTTTGTCCATAATAATGTATTGTCATTCCACCTCTGCGGATGAAAAGTAAACATAATGGTTGATGGTAATGTGTCTATTTTATTTATAATGTCGTCTGTAGAATGAAATACTTTATTAAAAGAGCTCTGCACACGATCCCTTACACTTACTTTATGACCATCCCAACGGCGTCCGGTATCTGTTAGATAGAAAACGTTTTCAAAATTAACATCAAAATACGGTTCTGCTATAATATCATAATTTTTATAATCATAAGTTTTCCAAAGATCTTTAGAATCATATTTAGACATAGGGCTTCCGTGCATACAAATTGTAGAAACAGGGGCTAATTTACGAAGTGCCATAAGATTATCTTCAAAATCTCGTATTCCCTTTTTTAGATCTCCGTTACAGGTTGTAAGACATTCATAATGATATCCTATTTCATGCCCTAAATCAAGAATCTCCAAAATAACATCTTCATTCCAACTTTCGGGAACAGCTCTAAAATAATAGGTTCCTTTTATATTATGTTCTGCTTGGATTTTTGCAAAAGCTAAAGAGTTATAGGGTAACAAATCTACATCGTGCCGTAAAACGATAGATTTTGAGGATGGATCGGTTATAAATTCATCAAATGTTTGAAATGTATAATTTTGATTAACAAGTGATTTCAATAATTCCTTATATTTTTTAACAGTAAAATCCATTATTTGAAGTTAAGGTAATAGTTAGGATTGTTTTTCATTTCAATTTGGCTTTCAGGAAAATTTTCTACATACCAAACCATAAAGGCAGTGACATCAATTTTTTCTGCAAGAAGTCTGTTTTGTTTGTTTTTGAAAAAAATCTTTAGATCTTTTATCTCGACTAATTCTTTAACTTTTTCCAGAACACCTTCGCCATTCTTGAAATTAAATAATAATCCATAGTTTACCTGCTCATCAATGGTACCAGCCATTATACTATTAATGTATATTGCGGGAGTTCCTAAAATTGCACATTCTGATGCCATAGTTGCGCCTTCGCCTATAAATAGATGAGCAAAAGCTAGTGCATTATGCATTTCTTCTGGCGGGATCTTGATTTGATATTTTTTAAATTCTTCTGGTAATAAACCTTCTGAAGAAATGAAGACCTCAAAGTTTTTATCCAGATAGGTTATCAACTCTCTTTTTTCATCTATAGTTAATCCGGATTGATTAATATCGTGGCTGGCATTCCAGGATACAAAGCGTAAAATCACATATTTGGTTTCCGGATTTATTTTTAAAATATTAAAAATTTTAGAATCAGGAGTAAAACGATTGGGGTGCAGGTAAGCTAATTCGTGATATCCTGCGTATCGAATTTGTTTTTTTCCTAAATCTTTATGAAAAGCAGTCGATGTAAGCACACTTTCTGTAAAAGGAAGGTATAATTTTACCTGTTCCATATTACCGGTATCTTCCATAGAGATATGAGGTTTTCTAAGTATAGCAGATGCGTGTGCAGCATAAGGTGATCCATGACTCATGAAAATATCGGGTTTAAACTGTAACCCTTGTATAAATTCGAGAAAATCAAACTTTAATAACCCCCAGATCTTACCTAATGTGGTGTTATATTTTTTGCCAAAAGAAACATAGTTAAATCCTTCTGCTTTTAGCAATTCTATTTCAAATTCTTTTTGTCTGCAGGTAAATAAAAATTCATGTCCTTTATTTTGCATTTCTTTCACAAAATTTTTGAATAAATGCACATGACCCGGATGACCTATATCAATTAGTATACGCATTAAGAGCTTTTTAAAATTTTAACTGCAGTTTTTCCTACTTTATACAGAAGAGGTTGAGAAACGTATAAAAACCTGCCGTGTTCTACTAAATCTCCTCCAAATTTAGATTTGAACTCCCTTACTCCATAATCCTCATCAGGCTTTCCTGCTCCCATAAAATCAAAATACCTAATATTGTTTTTATTAGCATACTCCATTGCAGCCCAAGTTGCTAAGATGCTTGGGTATACGTCTTTATATTTACCATCTTTGCCACATACAAACCATTCGTAAATTACTTTGTCTTGAAAAATGGGGCATACAATACCACCAACGATTTCGTCATTGTAATGAATCAACAGAAATTTTGCTACACCATCCTTCCACATTGTGGTGAAAAAATTGAGATCGGGTAGGGGTGTTTTTACTTTTGTAGTATATAAATCATGTAAGATCGTGTAGTATTCTTTTACTTCTTCAATATTTTGGGCTTCTATAATTTTAGCTCCCGATTTAATACTTTTTTTTATTTGCCTAAGCTTACTACTGCTCATACGTTTTCGCATAACTTGCTCATCTTTGCAGTCCAAATAAAAATTAAGATGTGGTAAATAAGTAAAACCAGCTTCTTCAAAAATATCGATGTAACCACTATAATCATTTAGGTTTCTGATTTCGATATATATACCTTTATTTTTTAAATGGGAGATCATTACTTTTAAAAACTCTAAAATGTCGCGTTTACTTACATTTTTTGATAGTACAGGACCTCCATAAATTATTGCTCTACTAGTAAAAGCTGCTTTTATTCCTTTTTCTTTTTGTATGATTCCTGTTATTAATAAAGTAATTTGTTCGTCTTGTTCCAGAGCAAAAATAAAAGGCTCTAAGCCAACGGATTTAAAAAACTGAAATGCTTTTTTTGTTTGAAAAAAGTTAGCACTATCAGATTCTAAAAGCTTATCCCATTGTTCTGAAGAAATACTGTTAATATTGGAGTGTATGATTTGTGGTTTTGTCACGATATAGTGCTTTTATATATATTGGTTAATTTGTTAGCTATGGTAACGCTGTCCAGATGTCTAATAGTATCCCTGCCATTAGTCTTTTGTTCTGAATTTAGGGATAGAAGTAATTTATTAGCAATTTGTGAAGCATCAAAATTTGTAATGTGGCAACCTTTGGTATTACCTATTAATTCTCTGATATCCCCTACATCTACTGCAATAATTTTACAGTTGCATGCTATTGCTTCTTTAATAACATTTGGTGATCCTTCCCATAAACTGGTTAATAATATTACATCTGCGGCATTAAAGTAGTAAGGCATTTTTTTGTTAGGAATATCTATTAGTTTTTGAAGTTGAATAGCATCATTCTTTATCAAATTAAAAGCTTCTTTTGCTAATTTGAAGTTTTTTTCCGGGCGATCCGGATTTGCAGCAAACAGGATATGTTTTTTATTAGGATCCCAGCCTGTTTCGTTAATAGCATCTGATCTCTTGATGGGTTTAAATTTATTAAAGTCAACACCATTTGGAATTATATATGCTTTATTAAGCCCCGAATCTTCTTTCATATCTCGGGATTTAACAATGATTTGTTTCCAAAATAACAGGCTAAAAATCCGTATTATATATTTTAAAACCGGAGAAGCTTTTACATCGCTTCCCATTAAAGAAATAACTATTGGTTTTGCTCCTGCAAGACTGGCTACCATACCGCTTAAAGAATAATGTGCATGAATGATATCAAATTTTTGTTTCTTTAAAAAACGCCTAAGCTCAAAAATACTTTTGAAATATCCTTTGAAACCTTTTCCTTTTATAGTAAAAAAGGTAACATTATGATGTAACTTAATTAAAGATTCTCCTTGGTTTTTGATTAACGGGGAAATCCCGTTTTTAGAATTTCCGCTACTAACAAATAGAATGTTCATAGTATATTAAAGGTTCAAAACGTGTAAGGTATTATTACTTTATATTTACATCTGTGCGGTGTTTTTTACTTTTATCCATACCTATTCTGGATAGGAGGTCTTTGTGCATAGAACCAAAGCCATTTTTACAGGTTAATACAAAGATTTCTTTAGTGGAAGTCATTTGTAACAGATTAATTTTTAAGATATTGTATTATACTATCTGCATAGACTTTTTCAATTTCTAAATCTTCTTCAATAAATTTCCATTCGTTATCTTGTTTTGTGAAATATCCTTTTGAGTATGGTATTCCTGCGGTACCAAAATATAAAGATTGAAACTCTAGTACAGAAAATTGTTTTCCATCATAAGCAAAATCTAAAGATACATGGGGAACATTAAGTTTTTTAAAAATATCAAAAGCAATATCAAACATACCTTTCGGGGCTTTAGCTTCCGGACCATAAAAATAATTGTCATATCCACCACCACTAGCTTTGATTCCTCTTCCTTTTAGAACAGGACGCATAAAAGTGAATAGCTTATCTCCAAAAATGTATACTTTCCAATCATTTTTTAGATTAGGAATAAAGTCCTGTACAATAAATTTGTCCCTATAAATAGATTCTTTTATATATCCTTTGTGTTTTAAAGCTCTGGCATGATCTTTAAAGTCTTCAAAATAATTCCTTTTTTTACTGTGTTGTTTTACTTGAGCATAGAGTTCTTGTTGGTTTCTTACCAGTGCAACCCCTGTACCCGAAGCCCCTTCTGCTGCTTTAAACACACAAGGAAAAGTAATGTCTGAAATGCGCATTTTAAGGTCGTTTAAAGAACCAAAAACCTTGGATTTTAAATCAGGGGTTATTTCTGTGATTTCGCGCATTAATTCCATAAAAACCTTATTATTGTTGGCTCTTAAATGTTTATACTCCGGGATTGTTTTACAACCATTTAACTCAAGGGCAAATATTATATCTTCTATATAAGATTTATATCTATACCCTATATCTTCAGAAGAAGTATAAAGTACAGCACTATTTTTGTATTCCGGATCATCCAGATGTACCTCGTTAAAAGATTTAAACTCGGTTAGATACCCGGAGTCTTTAAAATAATATGCTAGTTTTTTTTTATCCATACCGCTTCTATATGGAGTATCGAAGTGTTTAGACCCAAACTTTTTTTTATAATCGGTTAGTATAATAATTTTATTCATGAGTGGTTATGGTTTGTTTTTTGGTTAAAGAGCTGTTTTTAATAGAAAGAAGAATAGACAACATCATCAGTAGTGTGTCTCTTTCTTTTTCTGGGGTGTAAGGGGATAGGTTATTTAATGTTTTACAGATACTCGAAAAATCAAAATATGTAGGTTCTATATCCTTTAAGTATTCTTTTATAGGATCTTTATTAGCTAAAATCCCTGAAATTATGCTCAGGTTATCCAGGTTTGGAGTTTTTGTTTTTCTTTTAAAACGTTTTAAAAGAAAAGGAATTATAATTTTATATATAAAAACAGGTTCTCTAAGGTCTTTTGGGCGATATCCTTTTCCTGTTTTTTGGTGATAAATTTTGGTATTTGTTTTTTTTATAATATCCGTATATAAATATTGCCCTTTCATCCTTTTTAACGGGTTTTCTGTAAAAAAATCATTGTTAGCCCCGGCGTATTTAGTTTTAAGGAGTGCTGTAATAAAATTAAAATCAAGAAAAGGGGTTCTTACGTTTACATAACCCATTTGCATAGAGATCCATTGCCCAAAAAATTTTCTAAAAACCTCTTCGAACACAAAAGTGTAAAACTGTTGGTTTTTAGTAAGGTTTTTAGGGATAGAGTCTTTATAAGTTATTATCTCTTGTATTAATTCTTCAAGTTCGGTTTTAAACTCGTCTTTTTTTAAATGTTTTATTGTTGACGAATTAAGGATCTTATTTTTTATTTCTTGAGGGGTACTGCTCATAAAAATATCAGCTAATGATTTTGATGTTACCGCCCCAGTAAGATGTAAAGCTCTAAAAAGTTCGCTGCCAATTACGCCAGATAGTAAATGGTTTGTATCTGTTGCTATTTTTTTGGTACTATATAAAAAATGAGCATAGATAAAACCATTTGTTCCAGGTTGTTGTTTAATATACTCTGTTGCATTTGTAAAATAATCCTGATCGATATATGTGTCCTTTCCTAAATCAAAATATTGATATTGAATATGAAGATCTGCCGCATTTTTTTTAGGAATAGAAACATCTTCGTTATTAAGTTTTCCAAAGGAAAAAGTTTTAAATTCTTTGTTATAATACGTAGCGCAACTCACTAAAGTTCTGCCGTCAAAACCACTGGTAAAAGCAATGTCAAAAGGGGTGTTCGGAAAATAAAACTTTGTAGTCTCTATAAAAAGAGTACTTAAACCGTCTGCTACTTTCGATCCTTGTAACGGGGTTTTGGTAAATAAAGAAGCTGTTTCGAAATGTTTATGTTTAATGACCGCTTCTTGTTGCAATTCTAAAAAATAGTTGCAAGGAACTAATTTAATTTCTGTATAGAATGTTCTATTAAAAAAGCCATAGTTGAACAGTAAATTTTCTAAGATAAATTTTTTATCTATAGAAAAATCTTCTTTGCTGGATTGTTTTATAAGCTCTACAGATGATGAGATAAGTGTATTGTTTATCGTATGATAAATGGGGAGTATATTTAAAAAGCTACTATAAACTTTTATGCTTTCATTTTTTATCACAATTGCATAAAAATTACCTCTTAATTTTGGGATAGCATTAGTATCTACAGTAAAAAGCTCTTCTTCACCACCAATATAATCACCAATAATTATAATTCTGGTATCTGTATTGTTATAGTCATAATACTTTTTTCCCTGCATGGTCAGATCCCAATGTTCTGTAAGTTTTATCTTAGGTTGCCCAAGGGATTGCTGATTTGATTTTGATATAATAAAATGATCCATCATTTATAAAAGTCCTCTGTTAGATAGTTTAAATAAATTCCACATTAGTATTGCTATAAAAATAAAAACCAGATATATTGTCCAGTGTTTTATTTTTTTTGGAAAATCTGTATAAATTCCATCTGCCATAAAAATAAGTAAGAAGGGGAGTGCTAAAATCTGAAAACGATCCTGAAAAGATATTCCGGATATTGCCAAAATAAGAATGTACCCTACAGCAAAACTTACTATAAAAATGCTTCCTTTTCTACGGTTTTTAATTGCTTGATACAAACCAAAAAAAACGAAAAAATATAAGCAGTTACGTATAATTTCGTTCTGAAAATGCGCGAAAATCCCTAATTGCGCTTCTTCAAAATCTAATAGCGAAGGAAAGGGAGTTACTATAGCTCCGGCAATTAATAATGGTGCAACAATAGCAGTGGTATACGATATACCTCTGGATGATGCAGCATGGGTAAGTTCATTTTCGAATTGATTTTGACTTGCAGCAACAATAGCATCTACGTTTTCTTTCATGCCCAGTTGATCCACCACAAAATAGGTAGCATAAATTAAGGATACAGATATTAATACAGAAACTATGCGATACTGCTTTTTTTGTGTTTTTAAGAATATTATTTGTAGTAAAACACATATTAATAGCAATGGTGCTAAAACGGTTCTAAAATATAATGTAATCCCTATCTGTAAAACAATAAAAGCAAGAATCCATAATTTTACTCGGGCTCCATATACAAGTTTTATAATAAAGTATCCTATATTTAAAATAACAAAAATTAAGAAAGTTTCTTTTAATACCATGGCTCCAAACCATATTAAAGGAGGCATAATCATCATTAATATAGCGGTTAACCTTGCTCTTTCTTCATCATATATATACTTTGTTATTTGATAAATCCGTATAACAGAAAAACTTCCTATTAAAACATTAAATATCTTAATGATCAGAGGGAATTTTCCAAATACATAATATAGTATACCGATTAGGATAGAAAACCCATAATCAGATTTTCCTTTCCAGAATGTAGAAAGAGTTTTAAAAACAGAATCTCCTTTTTCTATAGCGTCAGTAACCAGTTTTCCAGAGGCGTCGTAATTAACAGAATCAATTGCAGAGATCTCAAACGGAAGGCTATCCGGATCATAAAACATGCTTAGTGTATATAGAAATACTACTCCAAGAACTCTATAAATAATACTATGAAAAAAGAGTTTTTTAGTAAATGAATTTATATTTTTCCAATATTTGGTATAGTACCACAAGGAGATAAAAAATAAAAAGATTATTCCCAAACCTGTTAATAATATAAAGGACGGCATAGTGTATTCAAAGAAAAATAGTATATGAACACTAAGTACTAGTATAGAAAACACTATTGCAATTCCTGAATATTCTTTAGTCCACATCATTTGGTACTATTTGATAATTAACAAATTGAAACTGTTATTTTTTAATTTTAGTTGTTATTATATTTTTAATATCCTCTAACTCTTTAAACTTTAAAATATAGGAGCATAGTATATATCCTAAAATACTGGTGATTATACCACCAAGCAGATATAGGGTTTGGTTATCGACAAGTTTCCAAATAAAAGAACTTAAAATGGTTACAATAATACTAACCAGTGCATAAGGAAACATATCAATGATTTGTTTTACTCCGGAGTAGGCAATAAATTTTCCGCTATAGTATGCATAAGTAAAGAAGCCTATACATGAAACACTTACATAACCAATAGCAATTATTGTCATACCAAAACGATACGTAAAGGCAATTGCCATAATGGTAAGTACATTATTGATGATTTCTAGTTTTAGAAATAAGTCAGATCTTCCTTTAGCATTAATAAAATTAGTATTAATACTATTTACAGGAAAAAAAATAACTCCGACAGCAAGGATTTGTAATAAAATAACGGTTGGCAACCATTTTTCTGTAAGCAATATTAAAACAAGAGGATGTGCAAAAACAATCAAACTCACAGCCATAGGAAATATAAGAAAAGCAGTAAGCTTAATACTTCTTCTCATTATTTTTTTTACCTGGGTGTCGTCTTCAATTACTGAAACTAGTATAGGAAATGTAACATTTTGTATAATAGTAGTCACTAAAGTAGCTGGAATCTGCTTAAATAAAGTAGCTCTGGTATAGTATCCTAATTCTTCAGATTTATAAACCTTACCTATTATAACCAAATAAATATTCTGAAAAGCAGCATATAAAAGGGTAGAAGCCAAAATTTTAGATCCAAAATTAAAAAGTCTTTTTAAAGAAGCTAAACTAAAAACTAAGGTTGGTCTCCAGTCATTCATTATCCAGAATAATACCGAAGTTATAAAGTTTCTGGATAAATATTGAAAAACCAATGACCATACTCCAAATCCGGATACAGCAAATCCAATACCGATTAATGCCCCGCCAATACCTGCAATAATATTTACTATGGCCTGGGTTTTAAAATCTATTTTTTTGATTAAGATTGTACGTTGAATTATTGCTATAGAAGATATGATAACATTTAAACCAACGACTTTAACAAGATCTGCCAATAACGGTTGAACATAAAAATCTGCAATAAGCGAAGAGGTAAAATAAAGTATCAGATATACTAATATGCTTATTAAAAAATTAAAAAAAAATGTAGTGGAGTAATCCAGTTGATCTGCATCTTTTTTTTGAATTAAAGCCCTGCTAAAACCACTCTCTACAATAGCCTGAGAAATGGTAATAAATATGGTAATCATACCAATCAACCCATAATCTTTGGGCACTAATAAACGAGCAAGAATGATACCAAACACAAATTGGATTAACATGGTAAAAGACTTGTCTATACTGCTCCAGATAACCCCGCTTGTGGCTTTCTTTTTTAAGCTGTTCACAGATGATAATATATTTTTATTTCCAAAATATCTTGCTTTAAATAATTTTTTTAATCTGAAGGTTATAAGCGGTTTTTAGCTTTTAGTACTATGAATCAAATACATGTCTTTTTTAAGTTTAATCTTTTTAATCTGCGAATGTTTCTTAAAAAATGGATAACGAATATTTTAAATCTATATTTTAAAACAAACATTATATTTATTTGTATTATGGTTGTTAATCAATAGATTATAGGATAATTCTTACATGTCGTAAACTATTGTTAAATGCATTTTTTTGCGAATAAATTGGTGTTCTATTTTTTATTTCTATCTATATTAATGGATAAATCAATAACCTAGGGGCAGGCTCACGAAGATATGTTCTCAAAAATATATTTGGTTTAAAGCAAGCCTTGTGGTGAATTAAACTATCAATATGGGATCAAAAGGATGAATCAAAAAGCTCTAAACAACTTATGGTGTGATACAACTTGTTAAAAACCAATTATTTATAATGCAAGAAGCTCTGCTGAACTAATCAAAATCAGATTCTTCTAACCTAATTATTAAGCCAATATTGTACTGTATGTAATTGCTGCCTTTTAAAGAGTTATCTATAGATATTTTACCGGTAGCCTGGGCATTAAAACGAATACTTTCAGAGATATAATAATTAATCCCTATACCAAGATTGGCTGTTGTTGCTGGGGTTTTGTCATAAAAACTGCTTCCTCCCCCAAAAGAAAAATAACCTTCATACAATGCTCGGTATTTGTTTAAATATTTATTGGTAATATAGTATTTGAAAGCCCCGTCCAGAATAAAAATATTAACACTCTTATCTAATATTTTATTGTTAACTCTTTTGCCTTCCAAAAATTTATTAAAGCTACCAGAAATTTCAAATCCATAATCATCTTTAAATCTTTTTTCAAGAGATAAGCGTATGGGAGTATTGTAGTTATAATTCTCTTTTAGGTTAAATACCCCATCAAATAAAGAACCCGAATCATATATAATATTTACACCAATCCCAAGCACCCATGGGTTTTCTTGATTCAAATAATTTTGACCCTTAACAGAGTAAACCGTTAATAATGAAAGAATACAAAATTGATGGATAAATTTCATTATAAATTTTATGCTTATAACGATTTATTAAGGAAAAGTATTATAGATGAGTATATAGTTTTTTATAGTTTTCAGACCAAAAGCATTCTGAAATTAGTGCCAAAAAGGCAAGAAAAATAAAAAGAATTATTGTTTTAAAACACTTATTTTGAATAACTTAGGTAATATTATTGTGCCTATGGCAGGATAGCAAAAAAATTACCTAAGTTATTTATAAAATGGCTATTTATATACAGCCTGATTAATTTTTATTTTATACTTGGATAATCCCTAAACTAAATTTCTTTTCAATGGGGGCATGATCAGCAGCTTCTATACCCATAGAAATCCATTTTCTGGTATCCAAAGGATCTATAATTGCATCGGTCCATATTCTTGCTGCAGCATAATATGGTGATGTCTGCTTGTCGTATCGAGCTTTAATTTTATCAAACAGGGCTTTTTCATCCTCTTTTGATAGCTGCTCCCCTTTCTTTTTTAAAGATGCAGTTTCTATCTGTAATAAAACTTTTGCAGCTTGTGAGCCCCCCATTACCGCAAGTTCTGCACTAGGCCATGCGGCTATTAATCTTGGGTCATATGCTTTGCCACACATAGCATAATTACCGGCACCATAAGAGTTGCCAACCACAATAGTAAATTTTGGAACAATACTATTACTTACTGCATTTACCATTTTTGCTCCATCTTTAATAATACCTCCATGTTCACTTTTGCTTCCTACCATAAAACCAGTTACATCTTGTAGAAATACTAAAGGTATCTTTTTTTGATTACAATTGGCGATAAATCGTGTTGCTTTATCCGCAGAATCAGAGTAGATTACACCACCAAACTGCATTTCTCCTTTTTTGGTTTTTACAATTTTACGTTGATTAGCTACAATTCCTACAGCCCAACCATCAATTCTGGCATACCCTGTTAATATGGTTTGCCCATATCCTGCTTTATATTCTTCAAAATCAGAATCATCCACTAATCTTTTAATGATTTCCATCATGTCATACTGCTCGTTTCGGGCTTTTGGTAAAATACCATAAATATCCTCTTGATTTTCTTTGGGAACAGCAGGTTTGATGCGGTTAAAACCAGCTTTTTCAAAATCACCAATTTTGGATATAATATTCTTTATAGTATCCAAAGCATCTTTATCATCTTTTGCTTTATAATCTGTTACCCCAGAGATTTCGCAATGAGTGGTTGCGCCACCCAAAGTTTCATTATCAATACTTTCACCAATAGCAGCTTTTACCAAATAACTTCCGGCAAGAAATATACTTCCGGTTTTATCTACGATAAGAGCTTCGTCACTCATAATTGGCAAATAAGCCCCACCAGCAACACAGCTACCCATAACTGCCGAAATCTGAATGATTCCCATGCTGCTCATTACGGCATTATTACGAAAAATTCTTCCAAAATGCTCTTTGTCAGGAAAAATTTCATCTTGCATAGGTAAATAAACACCTGCGCTATCTACCAAATAGATAATAGGTAATTTATTTTCGATAGAAAGCTCCTGAGCGCGCAGGTTTTTTTTTCCGGTAATCGGAAACCAGGCCCCGGCCTTTACAGTAGCATCATTTGCAACTACTATACATTGTTTACCACTTATATATCCTATTTTTACGACAACACCTCCGCTAGGGCAACCACCATGCTCTTCATACATGCCTTCTCCTGCAAAAGCTCCAATCTCTATAGATTTAGAACCTTTGTCCAATAAATAATCTATTCTTTCGCGAGCCGTTAATTTACCGGTGGCATGAAGTTTTTCGATTCGCTTTTCGCCTCCCCCTAATTTTACTTTTGCTAATCTTTGCCTTAAATCTGATACTAAAAGTTTATTATGATCTTCGTTTTTATTAAAGTTTATATCCATTAGTGTGTTTTATGAGTGTGTATTGTTTGCACGAAAATACAAAAAACATAGAGTTTATAAAGGATAGTAAAATATTTTAAATACATCTTAGATTTTACAAACAGACATTAAGGCAAGGATGTTAAAACACTTTTTAACAGTGTTTTAGTCTTTTTAATTTATGGTGTTTTAACAGTTTTATAACAAATTACTAATTATTTTAACGCTGTATCTTTTTGAGGATTAAATATCTGTAAAAGCAAAATACCCCTTTACTTCCATCATGGATTCCAGTCCCGTTGAAGAACGGGACTGGAATCCACTATTAACAAACTTTAAATTCTTAACTTAATGACATTGCCCGAATTATGCAACAGAACTTCGTGATGAAACTTTGAGATACCATAAATACAATGATTTTCTTAGTTTTAGCATAGCAGTTTACCCTGAGTTTATCGAAGGGCTATGGTTAAATTAAAAAATCAAGTGTAACGGTTGTATTTGCAGTAGATTATACCATTTTAACTTTGAAAAAGAAATAATTTATTAGTGCTATTTCAAAGTTAAAATGGTATTAAGGGCATAATAGATTTTCTGTTGCATAATCCGGGTTTAATGAATAATAAACTAAAATTATTCAATAATAAAGGGGGTAACTATCAATTTTATCATTGAACTCATCTTGACTTTTTGTTTTTAACCGAAAATGAGTTGAAATTTGACCAGATGAGGCACTTTTTGAAAGCTATAGCAGCGCTACGGGTAAGAAAAGTAACGAAATATGGGTGAATTTCAGCCATTTTTTTAGGAAATAGAAAAAGTCAAGATGAGTTCATTATCCTTATTCAGGATGTTTGTTGCATATATGAAGATCTTTATTTTACTAGAGAAAAACTCTCTGTAAACAATAATTTAACTTATAAAAACCAATATATACCTATTTTTGTATGGTTGGTTTTGTAAGTTAATAGTATTGACAATGAATTTTGTGTTAAAAAATAGAACAATTAACGGTTTAAAAACAGATACTTCATATATAAACATCTGTTTTTTAATTAAAAGTACTTTCAAATTTATTGTAAAATAGAATATAAGGTGTTTTTATGTTTTAAGAACTCTATAAAAACCTGTGTTTTGACGATAAAATACCGATATTTGTACCTGTTTTAAACCGTACTAAACTTAAATAATAATATATGGGAATGAATAAAAATACAGTTTTAGCTTGGGCAACTTTTATAATGGTATTGGTTGGACTTGCACTTATTGCATTAGGAGCTTTTAGGTATAGAGATGTATCAGGGTATGGTTTTGCTGCTGTTGGTATAGGTTTTTTTGCAATAGCCTGGGTTTTTAATGCTTTAAAAGGAAGAGTGTGATTATAATATACATACAAATTATCTTAATATAAAATAATAATTTAAGGACATATGTCAGACGATAAAAAAGTAATTTTCTCGATGTCGGGAGTAAGCAAGACTTATAAAAGTGCAAATACTCCGGTTCTCAAAAATATTTACCTAAGCTTTTTTTACGGAGCCAAAATAGGTATTCTGGGGCTTAATGGATCTGGTAAATCTACATTGCTTAAAATTATAGCAGGGATAGATAAAAATTACCAGGGAGATGTGGTTTTTGCCCCTGGATATACGGTAGGTTTATTAGAACAAGAACCGCAATTAGATCCCGAAAAAACAGTACTTGAAGTAGTAAAAGAAGGAGTAGCAGAAACTGTTGCTGTATTGGATGAGTACAATAGGATTAATGATATGTTTGGCTTACCAGAAGTGTATGAAAATCCGGATAAGATGCAGGAGCTTATGGATAAGCAAGCAAGTTTACAGGATCAAATCGATGCAAGTAATGCATGGGAGTTGGATACAAAATTAGAAATAGCAATGGATGCACTTCGTACGCCAGATGCAGATAAAAAGATTGGAGTTTTATCTGGTGGGGAACGAAGAAGGGTGGCTCTTTGTCGTCTTTTATTACAAGAACCAGATGTATTACTACTGGATGAACCTACCAACCACCTGGATGCAGAATCTGTACATTGGTTGGAGCATCATTTACAACAATATAAAGGTACTGTAATTGCCGTAACGCATGATAGGTACTTTTTGGATAACGTTGCAGGATGGATATTAGAGTTAGATAGAGGAGAAGGAATCCCCTGGAAAGGAAATTATTCTTCATGGCTGGATCAAAAAGCAAAAAAATTATCGCAAGAACAGAAACAAGCTTCTAAACGCCAAAAAACTTTAGAGAGAGAGTTAGAATGGGTTCGTATGGCTCCAAAAGGACGTCAGGCAAAACAAAAAGCCCGTTTAAGCAATTATGATAAGTTACTTAGTCAGGATCAGAAACAAATAGATGAAAAACTAGAAATCTATATACCAAATGGCCCGCGATTAGGAACCAATGTAATAGAAGCTACGGGAGTAAGTAAAGCTTTTGGAGATAAATTACTATACGAAGATCTCAATTTTAAACTTCCACAAGCAGGTATTGTAGGGGTTATTGGTCCAAACGGAGCAGGTAAAACCACTATATTTAAAATGATAATGGGAGAGGAGCAACCAGACAAAGGAAGCTTTATTGTAGGAGATACAGCCAAAATAGCGTACGTAGATCAAAGCCATAGTAATATAGATGTAGAAAAAACCATCTGGCAAAACTTTAGTGATGAGCAAGAATTGGTGATGATGGGAGGCAGACAAGTAAACTCAAGAGCGTATCTAAGTCGTTTTAACTTTAGCGGAAGCGAACAAAACAAAAAAGTTTCGGCATTATCAGGAGGAGAACGTAACCGATTGCACCTGGCAATGACCTTAAAAGAAGAAGGTAACGTATTGCTTTTGGATGAGCCTACCAATGATTTGGACGTAAATACTTTAAGAGCTTTAGAGGAAGGTTTAGAAAACTTTGCAGGATGTGCCGTAGTTATTTCTCACGACCGTTGGTTTTTGGATAGAATCTGCACACATATACTAGCATTCGAAGGAGATTCTCAAGTATATTTCTTTGAAGGAAGCTTCTCGGATTATGAAGAAAATAAAAAGAAACGTTTAGGAGGTGATCTTATGCCAAAACGTATTAAATATAAGAAGTTAGTTCGATAATTAGAAGTAAAAACTAGTAAAATTATTGAAGAATCAGCACTCTGCCATTTTGTATTGTAGAGTGTTGATTTAAAACTTATATACTTAAAAAAATGCCACTACAAAATATAAAAGTCATTGCCTTTGATGCAGATGATACTCTATGGGTTAATGAAACTTTTTTTAGAAAAGCAGAAGAAGATTTTTGCGCTCTTTTAGAAGGATATATGCCAAAAGAAGAAGCTAATAAGTTGCTTTTTGATATGGAGATAGGAAATCTGCCTTTATATGGTTATGGTATCAAACCCTTTACACTTTCTTTGATAGAAGCAGCTATAGTAGTCTCTAAAGGGACTATGCCAATAGAACTTGTGCAGAAACTTATCGATATAGGAAAAGAAATGTTAGAAGCACCAGTAGAGCTAATAGATGGTATAGAGATTACATTAAAGGAGTTGTCTAAAAAATATCGTTTGGTAATGGCTACCAAAGGAGATTTGTTAGATCAAGAACGCAAATTGATTAAATCGGGCCTGGAAAAATATTTTCATCATATAGAAATTGTTTCCGATAAAACAGAAAAACACTACAAAAAACTAGTGAAACATCTGGATATTCAAGAAAATGAGTTTTTAATGGTTGGTAATTCATTAAAATCAGATATTCTACCTGTTTTAAATATAGGGGCACATGCATTTCATATACCTTTTCATACTACCTGGGCACATGAAATGATAAATGAAGAAATAAATCATCCAAATTTTAGAAGCTTTACAAAAGCCAGCGATTTATTACAGGTATTATAAAAAAGAGAACTAATCCTACTTTGTGATCCTAGAGTTAAAAATACATCTATCCCAACCTTCCTTCAAAGGAAGGAGTAAAATTCTCCCTATGACGGGAGATGTAGAGAGATGTTAATGGTAAATCTAAAAATGAAATAAAAGCATATATAAGATGACAAAGTAGGACTAAATTAGATCTGGAAACGCAAAACAGTAAAAGGTTACGAAATACAAATAATGCTAAACGCATAGATACCATCCATTATTCATCAATTCCTTGGTATACTTTTACAGGACTTATACACGTCAGGCATTTTCAATTTAAAGATAGTGTGCCAAAAATTTCATTTGGTAAATACTCTAAAGAAAAAGATAAACTAAGCTTACCTATTGCAATTAATGTGCATCATGGATTAATGGATGGATATCATATTGGTCAATATCTGGCAGAGTTTCAGCGATTGCTAAATGAATAATTGTTATACAGCAGAGGCACACATTTCTAATTCTACATCTGCAATAAATTCATCAATTTGTTTATACGACACGTTTGGCATACAAATAATGTGTGATTGTCCTTTTTCGGTGGCCAATTGCCATTTATCTATTATGGTTTTGCTAAGTGCAGGAAAGACTATGGTTAGGGCATTAGGATTTCGCCATGCTTTAATACCCAGCTCTTTTAGTTTTTTTTCGGTATAGGAAGCAACAGCTAAACTATGTTCTGTACGTTTTTTAAAGCCATCCACTCCTAGTTTTTTTATAGCATACCACAAAAATAATGGAGTGTGCCCATTTCGGGATCCGGTTATAGTAGCATCAGAACTGCCTATATATGCAATTCTTCGGGCAATTCTATCTCTGTTATCTTTTTTTACAATCACTACCCCAGATGGCATAGGAGAACCAATAAACTTATGTCCGCTAATCGAGATACTATCAGTGCCATCTTCAAAATCAAAAGCAGGTCTGGGGGTCACAAAAGGAGCAAAACCACCTGCTAATGCAGCATCTGCATGAATATAGTGCTTTTCTACTGCCATTTTTTCTAAAATTCCTTTGATCTTTTTAGTATCGTCTTTGGCTTCTGTCATTGTAGTACCAATATTAGCTACAACTATTGCAGGTCTGTGTCTGTGATATCCAATAGCATCTTTTAAGTCTTCATAATCTATTTCACCGTTCGAAAGCGATTTTACAATAACATAATCTACATTAAGCAAGGTTACATTTTTTTGAATACTATAATGTGTGGCTTCAGAAAAATATACCATTCCTTTAGGGTATAATTCACGGGCAACATATAAACCATATAAATTTCCTTCAGACCCGCCATTAGTTACATATCCCCATATATCCTCTGTATGTGCTCTAAACAGACCTGCAAAAAAATTAACAACCTCACGTTCCATAGTTCTGGAATCTACACGATATGTAGACTCACTAAAGGGGTCTCCAAGATTATTTAATGGATATTGTAAAAAAGGCATTAACTCTGAATAATCAAAATCTTTGGATACCGGATATCCCAAAAAGTTTTGTGTCGTATTTTGTATGCTTAAATATAATTGTTCTAGCTGTTCTTGTTCTGCGGTACGTAATTTCATAATAGATGTATAATTTGAGCAAAACTACACACAAAGGTTTTATTTTCTAAAAAATGAATTTAAAATAGAATAATAATCTTTTATAAATCATTTTCAAGTTGTTTTATCCCTTTTTTTACAAAAATTGATATTGAATTTAGAAAATATTTCTTCTTTATAACAGATGTACAGAAGCACACGGTATTAAAAACAGGCATTTATATAGAGTCTAATTCTCGTACTTCGCCAATAAGCATTCCTTTTAGGTGTATAGAGCCAATGCGTACACGTATTAATCGTAGGGTAGGAAAACCAACTGCAGATGTCATTTTTCGTACCTGTCTGAATTTGCCTTCTTGCAAAGTAATAGATATCCAGCTTGTAGGGCCATGTCTATTGTCCCGTATCTTTTTTGAACGTTCAGGAAACTCTGGTATGGTCTCTATTTTACAGGCATTGCATGGTGTGGTTGTGTATTTTTTTCCGTCAAAACCAATTTCGACCCCAGACTTTAATAACTCAATAGCTTCTGTAGTAATATTTCCGTTTACCTGCGCGTAGTATTCTTTTTCGGTAGTGCCGCTACATATATGGTTGCTGATTTTTCCATCTGTGGTCAATAGTAATAATCCTTCAGATTTTTCATCAAGCCTGCCAATAGCCATTGTGCCTTTAGGAAAATCATATAATTCGCCCAATAATTTTTTTGAATTTTGTTTTTGCCCATTGTTAATAAACTGACTTAAATAGCCATAGGGTTTATAGATTGCAAAATGAGTATGGTTTTGTTGTTCAACCTTATGTTTCATTCAAAAAAAGGGTAGGGTTTGTTTTTGGTAAAAATAAGGCAGCAATTTACAAATTTTGACGTAGCAGACTCTCTATTTGATAGAATAACATTGATTTATATGAAGAGTTTTTTTTTTATCAAAAATGAAAACTTACCTTTGTGAAAAATTTGAATGCATTTTTGTATTCTAGTTATTGCAACCACTGGGTAAATTATTCGGTAAATCAATCTTAAAAATTGTCATTTTCCAATTGTTCGTTTAGTATTTCAATGACAACCGGTTACATACCTATATACCGGAGTAAAATAGGTTTTAATAAAAAGAGTTATAAAAACGAATGGCAAAATCACAGCAAACTTTCAATAAGATAGAGAAAGAAAAAAAGAAATTAAAAAAAAGAGAAGATAAGCAGAAAAAGAAAGTAGAGCGTAAAGCTAATTCTAATAAAGGAAATGGCTTAGATAGTATGATTGCTTATGTAGATGAAAACGGATATCTTACGGATACCCCACCAGATCCTTCTAAGAAGAAAAAGATAAAAGCAGAAAATATTGAAATAGGGATTCCTAAGAGAGAAAAAGAAGAATTTGATCCTGTACGAAAAGGAAAAGTTGCTTTTTTTAATGATTCTAAAGGATATGGTTTTATCAATGATGATGAGACACAAGAAAGATATTTTGTGCATGTTAATGGTTTGATAAATGAAATAAAAGAAAATGACAGAGTTACTTTTGAATTAGAACGTGGTCAAAAAGGTATGAACGCAGTTCGTGTAAAAAAAGCTTAAGGATTTACGGTTATTATAATAGTCATACGTTTAAAAAACAAAAAAGAGGGGGTTTGAAAAGTCAAACCCCCTCTTTTTTATTATAAATTCTTCAAAAAACCAACTCTAAAAGAAGATTTTACTGAAATAAATAAAGTTTTTTTAGAAAATACTACAAATAATTCAGTTGGATTTTATCAAAAATTACTTTTTAGACAGCCTCCTTTTGTTAAAAGTTCATTGATTCTTTTCTGGATACCAGTCCAACTGTAATACTTTTATAGACGGGTCTTTGGATACTAATTCTTTAAATTTTGCTACATCACTTAATCCCTCGGTTCCACGATAATGGTATGGGTATACTTGCTTTGGTTTAAATTCTAATACAGCATCCGCAGCACTTTCTACAGTCATAGTGTATGGTAGATTCATACAAACAAAAGCTATATCTATATTTTTAAGATCCCTCATTTCCCTGATATCTTCGGTATCTCCAGAAAAATAAATACGTTTATCTCCTAAAGTAATTACATATCCATTACCACGCCCTTTATTATGAAATTTTAAAGCTTCTTCACGCAGGTTATACATTGGTATGGCTTCAATAGATATGCCTTGTATTTCTTTTGTTTCTCCGTTATTTATAATGATTAATTGATCTGTATATTTGGCAGGAAGTTTTTCGGCAACAGCCTGAGGAACAATAATTTCGGATTTGGACAGATTTAAACTGTCTAAAGTCTCTATATCCATGTGATCTCCATGAATGTCTGTAATAAGAACTAAATCAGGCTTTTTTTTCCCTTCAAAAGCTTTAGCACCTCCGGCAGGATCTATATAAATAGTTTTTTCTTTCCATTTTATAATAGTAGTAGCATGCGTTATTGGATCTATAATAATATCATTTACTACTTTTTGTACTGCGGTTTCTATAGTATCTGTAACTTCTTCACTACTACTATCAGGCTCTTCTTTTTTTTGTGATTTACAACTTGCAAAGAAAATACAGAGTATAAAAAAATAAAAGGGAAAATTTTTCATAACAGATGGATTTATGTATTTGTTTAAGATATAAAAGATAGCAATAATACTACAAATATACTTAGTGGATACCTTGGAGTTAATTATTCAACCATAATTTAACAGCCATTGCAGTGACCATTATTACTAAAAATACTTTGACTAATCCATCCCCTTTTTTTACAGACCATCTACTGGCAATCCAGCCTCCTGTAGCATTTCCTAATGCAAGGACAAGACCATACAGGTAGTCGATTTGGTTGTTATATGCAAATATTACTAAAGCACCAATGGTATAAATAAAAACGACCAACACTTTAACTGCATTAGATGTAACCAGACTTAGGTAGTTAATAGAGGTTAATGCCAGTAATATAAATATTCCTACCCCTGCTTGAATAAACCCGCCATAAACCCCGATAAAGAAAAATACGATAATAGATATCCAAAGGTGTTTGCCTGTTGTTCTTTCAGCTAGATCCTGTATGTTTACTTTAGGTTTAAATACCATAATAAGTACTACAATTATCATTACGATAGCTAAGATTTTATTAAAGGTTTCACCCTTAACATCGATAGCGATTTGTGCTCCAATAAGGGATCCTGCTAGGGCAGATATACCCAGGTATATACCAAAAGGGGTAGGTCGGATACCTTTGCTTTTAAAACCAGCAATAGAAGATACAGACTGAATAAAGATTCCAATACGATTAGTGCCATTTGCAATAGCAGGAGGAAGCCCCATAAAAATAAGCATTGGTAAAGTAAGTAAAGAACCACCGCCAGCCAGGGTATTAATTACTCCGGCAATAAAACCAATTATCGCAAGGGTGCATAAAAGTAAAGTTTCACTCATAAGGTGTTTTTAGAAAATAATAAAAGTACATTTCTCTTCAAAATTAGATATTTACTTTTAACCAGATACAGAAATGCTTATAAAAAGAAGTAATTAGATTATATTATTATCTATCAACAATCCGGGAGCAAACTCACAAGGAATGCTTCCGGAAATATATTTTGTTTCGAGACAAGTCTCGTGGGATTAGATCCTTAATGAGGGATTAAATAGCAAGATTATGTATAGTTAATTACAAATTATTTGGTATAACTTCTTAAACTATTGTAGATTTACCTACGCAACTTAAATAATCAGATACCGTTAAAAAGCTATATAAAATAATCCCTTTTTTTCAGACCTTCAAAGACAGGGGGTACAATCGTTCTTTTTTTAAAGCAGATAGTATTGCTGGTATTACAGTAGGAGTGGTTCTTATACCACAAGCTATAGCTTATGCATTATTAATGGGAGTTCCTGCAATTTATGGATTATATGCTTGTTTGATCCCTTTGGTACTTTATGCTATTTTTGGTACATCACGGCAATTAAGTATAGGCCCTGTAGCAGTTACAGCTATTTTGGTAATGAGCGGGGTAAGCCAGCTTGCAGAGCCATTTACCGAAAAATTTATAGAATTAGTTTTATTTGCAGGGTTTTTGATAGGGGTATTACAAATTGTAATGAGTGTATTACGTATGGGGTTTTTGGTAAACCTTATTTCGCAACCCGTTATTTCTGGCTTTATTTCTGCCGCAGCTATTATTATAATTATTTCTCAATTAGAACAAGGATCAGGTATTGAGATTCCTGATTTTAAACACACCCATCAAATTGTTTGGTATGCAATCAGCCATTTTTTTGAAGTAAACTGGATTACATTGGCGATTTGTGTTGGTTCAATTATAATTATTAATATTTTAAAAAAATGGAAACGATCATTTCCGGGAGCGTTGATGGTATTGGTTGTTACTACAGTGCTTGTTTATATGTTTGATCTGCAACATCATGGAGTGGCTATCATTAAAGAGGTTCCTAGCGGACTGCCATCTTTTGTTGTCCCCGAAATGAGTTATGAAACTATGGTTGCACTTATACCATCTGTATTAACAGTTACTTTTATAGGATATGTTGGTAGTATAGGCATTGCCAAATCTATGCAGATGAAAAACAGAGATCATGTTATACGTCCTAATCAGGAGCTATTTGCATTGGGCATTGCCAAGGTTATCGGCGCGTTTTTTCAGGCAATACCATCTTCGGGCAGTTATAGCAGAACAGCAATCAATGATGAGGCAGGAGGAAAAACTACCGTTTCGTCTATCATTGCAGCAATCATGGTCTTGTTTTCCTTATTGTTTTTAACCTCGTATTTTTACTATATTCCTAAAGCAACTCTGGCGGCAATCATATTGGTATCTGTATTAGGATTGATAAACTTTGGCGAAGCCAAATATTTGTACCGTCTTAGAAGACGAGATTTTATAGTAATGCTTATTACCTTTTTAGGAACTTTGATTTTTGGAGTAGAAAAAGGAATTTTTATAGGGGTGCTGTTATCTTTTGTTTTTCTTCAATATTATAGCGCCCGCCCACACATTGCAGAATTAGTAAATATACCCGGAACCGAATATTATAGAAATATAAATAGATTTCCGGATGCTTTACAATCTCCCGAGTATTTGATTATTCGATTTGATAACCAGTTGTATTTTGGCAATTCTGGTTATTTTAAAGATGCTATTTTGGCGTATATATCTAATCGTAAACCCACACCCAGGTTTCTTATTCTGGATAATACCAATATGCATGATATGGATAGTACAGGCTTGCATGTATTAGAAGATATTCATCAATACTTGGATACTTTGGGGATGCAGCTATTAATGGTAGGTACTATAGGTCCTGTGCGGGATTTTTTAAAGCGATCTGGCTTTACCGATAAGCTAGGGATAGATCATTATTATTTAACCATTACAGATGCTGTGGATTATGCCGAAAACCGCAAAAAGCACACGCAAATGCATGAGGCAGCAATACAATTTAACACCAAAAGAAGATCTTTTCTGGATTAAGAAAAAAATTGCTATTCTTCCTCTTCAAATAAGTGTAATCGTAACCCCATACCATAATTGGTATTATTGTTTTTTATAAGGTTATTGGTGGTGCTGTATTCTTTGTCAAAACGTTGCCATTCTCTGTTTTTATAAAATATCCTGCGGGTAAAAGTTCTGTAATTTGATATTTTGTCTGTAAAAGGCAGCAAAGGTCTAAAAGTGGTAGAAACTTTAACAGTACCCTTTCTGGTTTCGATTTGGCTATATTTTTTGGTTTGTTGTAATTTGCCATTTATATCAGCATAACCTAATACCTGTATGGATACAAAAATCCCTTCTTTTGGGATAAATACTTTGTGTTCTGAAATGTCCAGTTCAAAATTAGGTTTATCTTGATCGCTTACCAAAAAGATAATATCATCATAAGGCAATCTTTTTTGCGGATAGCCATTGTTATTAGTATAAAATTGCATTTTGAATAAAGTAGAAAAAGAAGGAGGCCTACTGGAGTTTTTGTTAGAGTCATCTGTTTTTATGGGTAAATAAACAGAAGCTATTTTAGAGGATTTTTCAGGATCTTTTGGAAAAAAAACAGCAATTTCAGATTCAACCGTTGGAAGCCAGCATTTAAAATAATCATTGTGTATTTCTGAAGGAAGTTTTTTTATCTTGTATTTCCTTTTCTTTTCGGCAGTGATATGTACTTCATTAAGTTCGTCGATACTTCCGGTTAAGAATATTGTTTTTGGCATTGTTTCAGTTGAGATAGCTACTTCATTATATCCAACAGAAGATATATATAAAACATCTATATCCGGGTACCATTTTTTTGAGAAATTAAACCTGCCATCAGCATCGGCAAATGTGCCATTTCCATTTCCAAAAGAAATTGTAGCATAGGATACAGGAGTTTTTTGTGTAGAATCAACCACAGTATATGTTTGCGAATAGATAATTTGTGCAAAAAAAAGCAGTAGTAGGGCAGACAGCTTTTTCATAGATTATTTTGGGGTTTAGAAAACTAAAATAATAAAATATATTAACATTAAAACTATTTTTACACCAAAGAGCAGATGTATTGCAATAATATATTTTATTATTTTACTTTCCTTTTATCAGATAGATGGAGTGCTGTATTTGATTCTAAAATTATACAGGCAGGTTTTTAGATTAAATACTTTTTGCTTGTCATCCTATGTTTGTATAGGGTTTAAATTTCAATAATGATTTACTTTGT
>NZ_CDSBKO010000029.1:0-68807 GCF_977115655.1 Aquimarina sp. | reverse complement strand
GTTTGCAGTAGATCACAGATGAAATAGATTTTCTATTGCATAATCTGGGTTTAAGGTTGTTTTTTGGTTATAATATGTATTAAGTGCTTCTTTAAAAAGTAGTTGGTATCATGCTATTTTTATTTGTATATATTTTTCTTTTTCATGACAAGATTATGTACAGAGTATGTTTTTTTTAAATAGAAGTGTGTACCTTTTTAATCACCTTTTCAACTCTCTTTCTTTTGGTTTCTTTTTCTATTTCGTTTATTCTGGAGATAAGGGTTTGGATAAATAATTCTTTATTTTTTTTATTTATTACCGGTAGTGTCTTTTCTGCATACATAGGCAGTTGATTGGTCGGGCTTTTAAGTACCAACTCCATAAGCAGGGTAAAAGAACTGTCGGCATATTTTGTAAGACCACAAAGTTTAATTAAAATATGTACAGCATTGTCTTTGGTGATTACTGATCCTTTGTCTGCGGCATTCATGATTGTGGTAATGTTATTAAAAACATCTTGTGGGGACTCTGTGGTTATGGTGCTTATAGCGGTCATAGCACCCCATTGCAATCTATTGTTTTTACTATCCAGTAAAGATAAAAAGTCTTTTAGGTATTTGGCAATTAAAGAGGGAGATTGCTCTCCAACCTCGTATAATACTTTAATACAATCGTTTTGAATGTTTTTGTTTTTATTGTTTAGGGTTTCTATAAGTTCCAGAACCGCTTTTTTGTCATTGGTTAGTACAATTTGTTTTGCCAGTTCCTGATTAGGGGTTTCATCTCTGCGATCAAGAGCAGATGCCAATTGATCAATAATGGATATTTCTTTTTTCATAGGTTCAATTTTAAAGAGAACAACACTAAAATCACTTTAAAAATAAGATTTTGGGGGATAAGGTTTGTGTTTTTTTGTAAGAAGTGATTGGTTTTAATGTTTTTTGCTTTGTAAAGAAATGTTTTTTTATCTAAAACAATAAAAAAAGCTCTAGTTTATAATAGCAATGATAGTTGTGAAAACATACATTTAATTGATTTTAAAATGTTTGTCCTGTCCTAAATCCTTCCCGAAGGGAAGACCTTTAACTCCCTTCCTTCTGGGAAGGGATGGGATATGCTGAGTTTCGATAAAACTATCATTGTTATTATAAAATAGAGCCTAAAAAAACTAAAAAATGGTGTAAAACAGGCAAACTTTTTTAGTAGGAGACCCCCTTGTCGGTAAGGGGGGTACCCCATATACAGATGGGGTCGACCCCACCCAGAGGTGGTTCGAGCCGATAATGTATCGGTTCGAAGTGATATTTTGACCCTTCGAGCCGATAAATTATCACTTATATGTGATATTAAATCGGTTCGAGCCGATATGCAGACAGGTATAAGTGATAATTTATCGCTTCGAACCACCTTAGTATCGCTTCGAAGGGTGTTGGTAAGGGGTATAAGAAACCTTAGTATCGCTTGGAAGGGTGTTGGTAAGGGTCTTGTTGTCACACTGAGCTTGTCGAAGTGCTTTTAATTTATGTTTTTTAATGTCTCTCTTCGACAGGCTCAGACCGACAACTAAAAGCTAAATCAACATAAAATAACACTGATCTTTCTAGTAAAAAATCTTTTATGCCATTTCATATTAATTTAGCTATAAATGGTAACAAGCTCAGTTTGACAGATAGATATTGATTTTTAGATACTTTTTAAATAGAAATACAATACTTGATTTTTTAGATTTCTGTATCTGGAATATCCGTTGAGGTTCCGGTTGATTTTTTAAACAATACTTTCATATCCTGATATACTGTTTTTGCTCCCGGTTCATTTTCGCCTGCTAAAAAACGCATCATTCTATAAAAACTTAATGCATTATTATAATTATCAAAATCCAGTAAAGTTTTAGTATCTACTAATTGTTGCGACAGGTTTTCTAGTTGTTGCACGTGGGTTTCTAATTGCTGGCGAGTGATATAGTCGCGGTCAAATTCTTCTTTATCCAAAAAACGAGGAATCCAGTTTGGATGTTGCTCCATATAACTTTTTGCTTTGTCTACAATAAGCTTATTTTGGTTGGCGATCCGCCCGTACTGTCCACGTTGCTCTGGGGTAAGATTTACTGTTTTGCCCTGTAACACCTCCCGGATATCTTTTATCCCATTGCTAAGCTTTTTTAACTCTTCTGGACTAAGCGTTAAACTAATTAAATTTTCTAATGCCATATTCGTGCATGTTTAAGATTATTGATTATTTTTTTACAGCACAAGGATAGAGTATAGTAGTTTCGTTTTTCGGGAGTGGTGTTTTTTTAAGAGAGTTTTAAGAAAATTTTTGCATTTTTTAGGTGTTTTTGTCTGTACTAGATTAGATAGAAGAATGTTTTTTGTGATTGCTTTAAAAAAACGGTAATGTAATTACATTACTTTTTGGGCTAAATATCTTTGTACAGCATATACATCGATACTTTTATTAAACTTTTTACTTACGGTAGGGGTGTTCTCGCTAGAGATCCAAATTTTTAACTCTGCATCCAGGTCAAAGGTACCAGCGGTTTCTAAAGAAAATCTCGAAATATTTTTATAAGGCATAGATTTATATTCGGCTTTGCTTCCTGTAATACCTTGTACATCTATTAAAATCAGTCGTTTGTTGGTAAACATAAAAACATCTCTAAGTAATTTGAACCCTAGCTCTATTTGTTCATTTTCGATAAGGAGTCTACCGTATTTTTCATTTAATTTATCGGTAGATATTTCACTTGCATTTCCTAGTATTTTATTAAATAATCCCATTTTGTATTTTGGTTTTTAGTGGTTGATTGGTAGAGCAAAGAAATTGATGGTGGTTTTTTTAAACTCTATTGTTATTTGATTAAATTCTTTTTTCTGAATAAAATCAATGTCTTTTTGAGTAACAATATAACTTATTTTAGTAATCCATCGATTCGAAACATTTGAATAGTCGGATTCTATCTCGATGGTATCAGAATTTATGATTAGTTCTTCTTGGTTTCCCAAAAAGGACAATTTACTTCCTTTAAAGGTTTTTATGTTAACATTACTAAGTATAGTTGCATTCATAAAATCAAAACCTGCAAGCTCTTCATATTCAATCCAAATTCCACCATTATTAGATTCTGCTATTTTTTCGCCTTTGGTTTTTAGTATTTCATTTTCTGTAAATGTATCTACATGGGTACGTTCCATCGCTTTTATGTTTCCAAAACCTGCTAATACTTTGTCTATTGTTTTAAATAATTTCATTTTTTAATTGTCTTTAATATTATAAATCCTTCAAAGGTTTATGAATTTCCTTTTCGGGGTATTGTTTATTGTATGAAATTTAAGGTTCCTTAAAATCAAAGAGCTGGCATAACTCAGGGTATTGAAAGCAAATCTTTTCCTCTTCAAAAGACTTTCCTTTAATTTTTTGGTTTTTAACTCTTAGTTCTTTCATATATTCACCTGTATTCTCTTCGTAGATATTTTCTGCAACATACATTAGTTCTTCTAATTGGGGATCTTCTAAGTTAAAGATTTTTTCAAATTTTGAAATATCAAAATCCCTAATGGCTTCAAAGGCTGTTTTGCCTTTGGAAACAACCCATAATCTAAAATAATCAAATGCATCGTTCCCACAGCCGCGCCTAATAATATAGGCCAAAGCCCAATTGTCCCAATGATTTAATTGATTGTAGAAGGTAAGTAAAAGTTTTTGAAACCTTTTTATTTCTGTAGGTTTAAAAGCAGACAATTTATGTGTTAGAAGATCTATAAATTCTAATTTATCTTCTGTTTCTTTTCTGCTTTGTTCAATTAATTCCCAGAAGATGGTTTCATTTATTTTTCGTGTTTCTTTTATTTCTGGTTCTTTGCTTTCTGGAAACTCAACTTTTAATTGATGAATGTCAGTGATATATCTGTCAATGTCATTCAATTCTTCTTCATCAGTAAAAGTAACGACCTGATTTCTATAAATTTTCAAGGCATTTAAAGTATAATTTGCAGAATAATAGGTGGATTTTTTAATGTCTAACAGATCAGTAGAAGAGTGTGGGCTAAATTCAGACATATCCAAAGATTCTAAATTTTTCCACATAATTTCAGGGAATTTCTCTTTTAACGTTTCAAAACGTGTATACGTTAGAATTAGATTATGCCGGAAAACATGACCCCATATTCTCCTGTGTAGCCTTATCTCTCTTTCTTTTGCTAATCGTTCAGTCAAAGGAATAATGAAATTTACACAATTGCCAGAGTCCCAATTTTCAATAATAAAAGAAATGAGTTCTTTATATTTTCGTTTTTCAATCCATTGGTCTCTTATTATTTCTAAATCTTCATTATACTCCAATTTAACACTATTGGGTAAGGCATAGGCTTCATCCAAAAAATCACTATAGGCAGACATACGCTTTTTTATTGGTTTACAAATTCTCTAGCTTTACATCTTGAAAACTTGTTTGTTTTGATATAAGGGGTTATCTCATAAATAAGCACCACATCCTTCTAAAGAAGTATCGGTCTGGGTTGATAGCATAAACATATAGGCCATTTTATCTTGTAATTCTGTAAGTGCCCAGATTTGAGTCAATTTTGCGTCCACTTTCCATCCTTTTAGAAAAACGAATGTTCTGGTTTGTTCTGTATTAAACTTTATGTTTTCAACTTGTAATGTTTTACATAAGGCTTCCATTTGACTTTTTTTAGCTGCATAAAAATGAAATAAAACGGTAAACTCCTTATCTTCGGTAATACCGCGATGTTTCCATCTTTCCCATAGCTCGGCATTTCTTTTAAAATGACTTTCTAGTTCGGTATTATTATTTATGACAGGTTTTTTACGGAACAAAAAATTTATGTGCCCCCAGTCTTTGTCTTCTATTAAGTTATATGAAAAGTTTCTGATCTGCTTAGGTTGATAGGCTATTGATTGAAGATATAAAGAAAGTTCTTTTTGATCATTGAGGTATAAAAATAGTCTAAACTTACTATCGTTAAAGAAGTGTGCTACAAAATAGGTGTCGCAGAACTTGTCTGCTTTATTCATTAAAAAATCTTCGACGTCATAGCACGTTTGTGATATAGCTGGAAGAGAAGGTAGACCGTGGTCATTTAATTCGTCTTCCTTTAAAAGAACTGTAATGTCAAGACAATAAGGAAAGCTTGATTTATCGGCAAAGTTTTCTGTATCTAAATTAATCTGTCCAACCAAGGGTTTTCCATGAACTTCTTTTTCAAAAACAGCATAGTTTTCTTTAGTATTTTTCATTGTCTAACATATATATATTACAATTCATCCAACTTTTTATGAATTTCCTTTTCGGGGTATTGTTTATTGTACCGTTTATCAATGCTACCAAAAAACACAGGTATGTGTTCGGCAGGGGTGGTATCGTAGTCATTGATGACGGTAGATCCCATTGCAGAAAGATACTTTAAGTTGGGCATATCCTTTACAAATTGGATGCTTGCTAATTTCTTACAATCTATTAACCTTAATCGTTTTAATTTTTGCAAACTCCCGATAGGGGAAAAGTCCTCTAATTTCCAACAAATATTAATTTCTAATTCTTCTAATTTTTGAAGTGTAGTTATATCCGAGAGATCCGTAAGGCTTCTTACTGCACCTAATGACAACCAGTCTAGATTTGTAAGAGTTTCGATACCTTTTAAGGATTTAATTTTAGACCGTGTAATACCTAAACCTGTCAAGTTTGTGAGAGTAGATAATTTGGTCAAATCTTTTTCATCAAATTCTGAAATGTACAAAACCTTTAAATCGGTATTGTTTAACGCTTCCATATTTATGATGTGTTTTTTTGACCAAACACTTAAATTAAGTGAGTACAGCGATTTTGGTAGTTTAGCACAGTCAAGAACAAAATTACTATCGTGAAAAAGTGAGATTGCTAAACCTTCCAATTTCGGAAATTTGTATATAAAACTTTCTTCTGCAATACCTGTATAGTTACTAATATCTAACAATGTTAAATTCTGAAAAACCGTTACAAACTTACTTATAAAATCGTGCGAGTATCCGTTTCCAAATAGCCTTATTTTGCAATCTTTCTTCAATAATTCTTTATCTACTGAATCCAAATCAGAATCTGGTTTTACCATTAAATAAGGTTCATTTGGTGTGCCTGTTTGTAAATACATATTAATTCAATATTATAGGTTTAAAATCAGTCGGTAAATCCCATCTTTTAGCTAACTCTTGAGCTTTTTCTACTAATTTATCTTGTCCTTCTTTGGTTTTCATATTAAATCTTCCACCAACTGGATTAACCTTATTCAGCAATTGATGAAATTTAGAACTCTTATTTAAATCAGCACCGTATTTTTTAAATATAATAAACTGCTCATAGATTTCTCGTTCCTTTTTGGTAGACCCTGGCATTTTATGGATGGTTCCGTGCAAGATTTCTTTTGCCTCTTTTAAGAAGCCTTTATTGCCTGAATGTTCTTTTAAGCGTTTTGTTACTTTTTTAGATTGTCCTACATAAGCTTGCGCAAGATCATCTTGGGTTTTAATTATTAAGTCATAAACACCCTCTCCTTTATCAATTACTTTTTCTGCTTTTTTGGCAATTTTTAATGCAGCCACCCCTGCCCCTACAAAAGGTATTGCCGATGCAATGCTTAATGCTGCATCGCCATAATTACCACGTGCCAAAGATATGCAACCATTTATACAATCGGCAATTTCACCAAGTCCCGGAAAAAGACCGGCAATGTCTAAAGCTGTTTGTACGTTATCTGCCCAAGCCTCCCAAGTGGTTGGCTTTCCCCCGTTCTGTTCTGCATCATAGCGTCCTACTTGTTTCCATTTTACCAGATCATCAGAGGAAACATACTGCATATTGGCAAATTCTGGATTGCTGCGATCTACTACATCGTTGGGTAGTTTTAATCCTGCAAAATCTACGTTGGGAAAAGCTATCTTTGCTTGCCCTAAACTCCCCCTAAAACCACCAATCGAATTATCATAGTAATATACTTCTTCTCCGCTAGATGAAATTTCGGATTTATATTGTGTTATAGAGATGGTCCCGTCATCGTTTACTTTGGCAGCAGTAGAACGTTTTATTTGAGCGATTCGATCACCAACCAATATGGCTTGGTGATGAACACTTAATAATGTTTTACCACTTTCGTCTACAGAAGTAATATTGGACTGTACGGGTTTGTCGATCACATCACCGCCGCCCAATTGCACCTTCATGTCTGCCTGGCTTACCACCTTGCCTTTGTGGATGATCTTTATGGTGTTCTTGCCATATTGATCTTTGTAGTTATTGCTCATCTTGGTGATCTTCCGGGATTACTTGTAATGGGATTTTTTCCTTATAGGTACGTGTTGTATAATTTTTGAGGATATTGTCCTGTAACCGTTCTCCTTGATACAAAAGTGGTACTTTAAATTGTGAGAGATCTATATCCACGGTCTCGTTGTTCATATTTTCGGTTTCGAGTACGTTGTATATTTCGTGTCCGCGGTTGTATTTATCCAGAGCAACATCTTCACGGTCTGTAATATATTGCCTTACCACGCGGGGTTGCTTATCCTTGGCTTCTACAGCTTGATATGGCATTTGATCACTTGGTGTAATCCAGCTTTCTTGCCAAGGTTTTACTAAAGTTACTCCTTTTACTTGTTGTATGGCGGCAGAAATAGTCATGGTAATGGTCATGGGTTCTTCTCCCACAGCGGTAAATGTTTCTTTCCAGTAGGTTAAGGCAGCATCGTTAAATTTGTATTCAAAAAGGACAACACCATCAAAATCGCCTTGGTAAAATACGATTTTGCCTTGGGTTAAGGTGCAGAGTTTCCCTTTTGGGCTATGGGTGATCCAACGCAGTAGTCTGTCGTCTTCCCAGCCGGAAGCAAAGATTACAGTGATAAACCCTCCCATTGGGATTTCGCCACAGCGACCCGTTTTAGGATTTAAAAATCTATGATACTCTAAATTTGTCCATAATAATTCACGAACAGTTCCCAAAACGAATAATTTGGCTACGGTCATTGGTTAGATTTTAGGTTTTAAGGGTTAGCAATTATTTTGGTTTAATTGCTTAGTAGCTAAATTAGTAAATCTTTTATTTTCTTAATTTTTTTAATGTTAACGAATGTGTATATTTTAAGGAGAGAGTTTATTTACTTGACTATTGCAGGATTTACCTTGTTCATTAAATCACCTATTCTTTTCCAATCAACCCTATATTTCTTCAAAATAACATATTGTTCGTAAACTTCACGTTGTTCTTTTGTAGAGCCTGGCATTTTATATAAAATCTCATTACCTACTTTAGTGACCTTATTTAGTTTACCTCTTTTTCCAAAATGGCTTCTTATTCTGGTAACTACGTTTTCAGATTGACCAATATACCCTTTTACATCTTCCCCATTTTTAAGGATCAAATCATAAACCCCCTTATTGTTTAGCCCGGTTTGCAGGCTATATGCCTAGTAAGACCGCAAGTAGTTGCTGAAGTTTACAAATCCTCCAGCTTTATTCCCGTATCTCTTTTTCGGGGTATTGTTTATTGTACCGTTTATCAATGCTACCAAAAAACACAGGTATGTGTTCGGCAGGGGTGGTATCGTAGTCATTGATGACGGTAGATCCCATTGCAGAAAGATACTTTAAGTTGGGCATATCCTTTACAAATTGGATGCTTGCTAATTTCTTACAATCTATTAACCTTAATCGTTTTAATTTTTGCAAACTCCCGATAGGGGAAAAGTCCTCTAATTTCCAACAAATATTAATTTCTAATTCTTCTAATTTTTGAAGTGTAGTTATATCCGAGAGATCCGTAAGGCTTCTTACTGCACCTAATGACAACCAGTCTAGATTTGTAAGAGTTTCGATACCTTTTAAGGATTTAATTTTAGACCGTGTAATACCTAAACCTGTCAAGTTTGTGAGAGTAGATAATTTGGTCAAATCTTTTTCATCAAATTCTGAAATGTACAAAACCTTTAAATCGGTATTGTTTAATGCTTCTATATTAATAATATGTTTTTTAGACCAAACACTTAAATTAAGTGAGTACAGCGATTTTGGTAGTTTAGCACAATCTAATATGAAATCGGTGTCCCTGAATAATGAAATTACAATACCTTCTAATTTAGGAAGATTATAAATAAATGAATTATCAAAATCCCCTCCTGTTTTCATTCCAATATCTAAATGTTTAGTTTTCTTGAAAACTTTTACAAAGTTTTCAAGAAAAGAATTGCTATAATTACTGCCCGAAAGCCTAACAGTATATTCTTTTTCTAGATATTCAGGATTTACATTATCTAAATCTGAATCTGGTTTGATCATTAAAACTGGCTCATTTAATCCTGATAGGTACATATTAATTTAAAATTACTGGTTCAAATTCCGTTGGTAAGTTGTGTTCTTTTGCAATTTCTCTTGCTCTTTTTTTTAATGCTTCTACTCCTGCATCCGTTCTTAAATTGTATCTACCACCAACAGGATTGACTTTATTTAATAGCTGGTAGAATTTATTACCTCCTTTTTTAGTGAGGTCGCCTCCATATTTTTGCAATATAATAAACTGCTCATAGATTTCTCGTTCCTTTTTGGTAGACCCTGGCATTTTATGGATGGTTCCGTGCAAGATTTCTTTTGCCTCTTTTAAGAAGCCTTTATTGCCTGAATGTTCTTTTAAGCGTTTTGTTACTTTTTTAGATTGTCCTACATAAGCTTGCGCAAGATCATCTTGGGTTTTAATTATTAAGTCATAAACACCCTCTCCTTTATCAATTACTTTTTCTGCTTTTTTGGCAATTTTTAATGCAGCCACCCCTGCCCCTACAAAAGGTATTGCCGATGCAATGCTTAATGCTGCATCGCCATAATTACCACGTGCCAAAGATATGCAACCATTTATACAATCGGCAATTTCACCAAGTCCCGGAAAAAGACCGGCAATGTCTAAAGCTGTTTGTACGTTATCTGCCCAAGCCTCCCAAGTGGTTGGCTTTCCCCCGTTCTGTTCTGCATCATAGCGTCCTACTTGTTTCCATTTTACCAGATCATCAGAGGAAACATACTGCATATTGGCAAATTCTGGATTGCTGCGATCTACTACATCGTTGGGTAGTTTTAATCCTGCAAAATCTACGTTGGGAAAAGCTATCTTTGCTTGCCCTAAACTCCCCCTAAAACCACCAATCGAATTATCATAGTAATATACTTCTTCTCCGCTAGATGAAATTTCGGATTTATATTGTGTTATAGAGATGGTCCCGTCATCGTTTACTTTGGCAGCAGTAGAACGTTTTATTTGAGCGATTCGATCACCAACCAATATGGCTTGGTGATGAACACTTAATAATGTTTTACCACTTTCGTCTACAGAAGTAATATTGGACTGTACGGGTTTGTCGATCACATCACCGCCGCCCAATTGCACCTTCATGTCTGCCTGGCTTACCACCTTGCCTTTGTGGATGATCTTTATGGTGTTCTTGCCATATTGATCTTTGTAGTTATTGCTCATCTTGGTGATCTTCCGGGATTACTTGTAATGGGATTTTTTCCTTATAGGTACGTGTTGTATAATTTTTGAGGATATTGTCCTGTAACCGTTCTCCTTGATACAAAAGTGGTACTTTAAATTGTGAGAGATCTATATCCACGGTCTCGTTGTTCATATTTTCGGTTTCGAGTACGTTGTATATTTCGTGTCCGCGGTTGTATTTATCCAGAGCAACATCTTCACGGTCTGTAATATATTGCCTTACCACGCGGGGTTGCTTATCCTTGGCTTCTACAGCTTGATATGGCATTTGATCACTTGGTGTAATCCAGCTTTCTTGCCAAGGTTTTACTAAAGTTACTCCTTTTACTTGTTGTATGGCGGCAGAAATAGTCATGGTAATGGTCATGGGTTCTTCTCCCACAGCGGTAAATGTTTCTTTCCAGTAGGTTAAGGCAGCATCGTTAAATTTGTATTCAAAAAGGACAACACCATCAAAATCGCCTTGGTAAAATACGATTTTGCCTTGGGTTAAGGTGCAGAGTTTCCCTTTTGGGCTATGGGTGATCCAACGCAGTAGTCTGTCGTCTTCCCAGCCGGAAGCAAAGATTACAGTGATAAACCCTCCCATTGGGATTTCGCCACAGCGACCCGTTTTAGGATTTAAAAATCTATGATACTCTAAATTTGTCCATAATAATTCACGAACAGTTCCCAAAACGAATAATTTGGCTACGGTCATTGGTTAGATTTTAGGTTTTAAGGGTTAGCAATTATTTTGGTTTAATTGCTTAGTAGCTAAATTAGTAAATCTTTTATTTTCTTAATTTTTTTAATGTTAATGAATGTGTAAGGTTTAGGGACAGTTTTTATTAGGTATTGAATACATCGATGTTTAATAAAAACAAAACCCCTCTATCCTATAATTTAGATAGAGAGGTCGTTCCAATTCCCTTTTTTTGGTTTTCGTATTTTTTATGTTTACGTATCGTCGTAGTATTATCTACTACAATACGAGGGTTATATTAGTATAAACGATACCAAGATGGATTAAATCTGGTTTGTTTTTAGTCGTTTTCTGGTGAGATAAATTTGTAGATAAGCCCTGCAAAGATTGCTCCTATAATTGGTGCAACCCAAAATAGCCATAGTTGCTCTATTGCCCAACCACCTGCAAATATTGCTTGGCTTGTGCTTCTTGCCGGGTTTACAGAGGTATTGGTTACTGGTATACTTATTAAATGTATAAGGGTTAAACCTAATCCTATTGCCAATCCTGCAAATCCTTTTGGTGCTTTAGAGTGCGTTGCGCCCAAAATGATGATCAAAAACATAAAGGTCATTACTATTTCTGTTACCAGAGCCGATAGCATACTATAGCCTCCCGGGGAGTGTTCTGCATATCCATTGGCAGCAAATCCGCCAACTTCAAACCCAGATTTTCCGGTAGCGATAAGATATAATATCCCTGCACCGGCAATACCACCAAGTACTTGAGCAGCAATATAAGGCAGGAGTTCGTTTTTATCAAAACGCCCGCCTATCCATAAGCCTATAGATACTGCCGGATTAAGGTGGCAACCCGAAATGTGCCCGATAGCATACGCCATAGTTACCACAGTTAGACCAAAGGCGAGTGATACGCCTGCAAATCCGATTCCTAATTCGGGATATGCCGCTGCCAGTACAGCGCTTCCACATCCTCCTAATACCAACCATAAGGTTCCGATAAATTCTGCAATTAATTTTTTCATGTTAGTTACTTAATATAGTTTATTGTTAATAATGGTGGGTATGCTAATTACTAAAGTAAGAATATTTTGTTTTACTACTGCTAATTTACGTGTCCCTTTTTTAATATTTTTATGGTAATCCGTATACTAAATAAAAAAAACTATATATCTGCAATCGACCTGTACATACTATGTACGGGATATAATCCTTTTTGTTATGTAAGTCCCTTTGCCGAATTAATGCTTACCAGATCCAGAGTAGTTTTGTAGAGATCTGTATTCAGTATTTTAGATTTTATCCAGGCATAAAAACTCATGTCAAAAATATCTTCTTTTTGTGATGTTTGGGTAGTAAGTGTTTGTAGTACTTTGTCTTTAAAAGTACCGGTAGTGGCTATCTCTGGTTTGTTATAACAGGTAGTGGCTAGTTTTAAAAAAGAAAGTACCCGCGTATCTTCATTATTCTTTAAATACAATCCATGTTTTTTCTTAAAACCGGCAATTCTGGATTCTACCACCTCGATATGATCCAGCTCGATATGTAACAGGATTTCTATCAGGTTTTTTTTTATTACCCACGCAATACCTGCTTTTTCGGTATACCAGATATCACTATGGTAAAAATCATTAATAGTGTTTAGGGCTTTTTTAAATTGTTGCTGCTGAAAATAGAATACAATAAGACCTAATTTAAGGTCTAAAATATAAGAAATCTGATCTTTATAGTTTTCATAATCAAAAACCTCTAACATGGTAATAGCTTTTTTTGCTTCACCTGTATAATTAAGGTTAAGGGATTGTAAAAGAATGTATTGTGGGTAGAATTGCTGATGGTATTTTTGCCCGTGTTTTTGCATTTGCTCTTGCATAGCCTGCAAATAGAGTATAGAGGTTTTAAAATCTTTATTTCTAAAATAAGAATTGGCTACATAGTACAAGATCTGAATGTGATAAAACAGGTGTTTGTCTATCAGGCTTTCTTTATTTTCGATCTGTTTATAAGTCTCTTCTACAAATGGCAAAACAGTATGATAATCTCTGGTAACATAAGCCGTTTTGTTGGTAATCTCTAATATTTTAAACAAGGACCTAAAGGTAAGGTCCTGTGTGATGGATAACCCAAATTTTAATAAGGTATTTTTGATAATAGGCACTATACCTTTTTTTTGTTGTATAAGCTCATGTTGTACTGTAGCATAAAACAAGTTTAAGTTTTCTTCTTGCTGTAACGATTTTTTATTGTTTTTAAAATGAATAAGCAACGTGTCTAAAGAGGCAGAAGTATTAAGATGTGCATATTGTATTTGCGTATAATAGATTTCGTTAAGAATACTAAAAAGAGCATAATCTTTTGCTTTTTGCTCTGCTTTTTTAATCGTTTTAAATGCAATTTTATATTGTTTTTGCTCAAAAAAAATTCTACTTACCCTTAGTAATCTTATAGCTTCCATTTCTTCAGAAGTTTCCTCTTCAAAACTTTTGGAAGCTATAAAATCGATTAAAGTATCGTGTAGCCTTTTGCATAAAGCATGGTATGCCCCTTTGGCTTTTTTACCATAAATAAGGATGTCCAAATCTTTATGTGTAGAAGTGCTGTCTAAAAGTTTAAACAACTGTATGTTTTTGGTATCATTCCTTTTGTTTTTTTGGCGCAACAAAGCTATAAAGCGTCTCTTTTCTTCATTAGATAAGGTCTGGATAATAGAAGATAGCATATATTATATAGTAAGTTTTTGTGTATAAAAGTACTATAATTATTGAAAAATATGATTTTATGTATAAAATATATCGTAAGTTTTTTTGTAAAGTAGAATTTTATATCCAAGTAGATCATCGCACATTTGTCTTGTCAAAATAAACAATTGAATAATCATCAAAATCAATTATTATGAATTACAAGTTTAATGAAGATGTATCTGAGAATACTATCGAAGATGTTACAAAAAAAGAAAAGAAAGTATACGATCAAAAGCCTACACCGGCATTTATATCAGCATCCTGGGCAGCACTTTTTATAGGGATGATATCGTATTGTACCGGGTTATGGAATGCAGGGATGGCTCTTAACGAAAAAGGATACTATTTTACTATCCTGCTATTTGGATTATTCTCTGCAGTATCTGTACAAAAAAGTGTGCGAGACAGATTAGAGGATATACCCGTTACCGATATGTATTATGGTATTAGCTGGTTTACCACACTTACTTCCATCTTGCTGTTAATTATTGGTTTATGGAACGCAGATCTGGAACTTAGTGAAAAAGGATTTTACGGAATGTCGTTTGCCTTAAGCTTATTTGCTGCTATTGCAGTGCAAAAGAACACCAGAGACAAAAAATTTATCGAAAACAGTAAAAAGTAATCAAAAGAAGGGACCTGAGGGGGCTTGAGGTCTCTTGTTTTGATGATTAGAAAAGGCAGCCGTAAAGTTGCGGTTGCCTTTTTAAAACTATTGATATACCCGGTAAAGATTAATGTAAAAGATGAAGAAATGATAACAAAAATGATTCATGCCATTATTTTTGAATATTCCTATGCGCAGCTTTATTGGCTTACTTTTTTCTATTTTTTTGCTTTGTATTATGGTATAGCACCTGTGTTTAACAGAGCATGTATATGGCTAGCAAGTAAAGGGATGGTTTATAAAATCCGTAAAGAGAAAGCTACAAAAAAACAAATGAAAATGGAGAAGGTACATTCTCTGAAGTCGATTTTTATTTTTGGGTTTTCGGTACTGCCAATAGTGTATTTGATAAGGTCAAATAGTATAGTGTTGCTTCCGGATACTTTGTTGAATACTTTATTAGGTATACTATTGCTAACTTTATGGAACGAGATCCACTTTTTTGTGGTACATCGAATAATGCATATTCCATTTTTTATGAAGACTGTGCATAAAATCCATCATAAATCTATAGTCCCAACAGTATATTCTGTATTTAGTTTTCATTGGTTTGAAGCTTTACTGTTAAGTACGGTTCCGGTTACCATACTTCCGTTTGTACCATTTTCATCTATAGCAATTTTTTTATACCCTTTGATAAGCATATTGTTAAACTATTCGGGACATTGTAATTACAGGTTTGGAAAAGGCAATGGGGCAGACTGGAAATTATTTGGTACCCGACACAATGCACATCACAGTGAGTTTAAAAAAAGTTATGGATTTGCATCACATATCTTAGATAAATTAAGTAATAAAATAAGCCATCGGTGGCAATCAAAAAAATAAACAGATGAAAAATGTATATATAACAAGTTCTGGTATCTATTTGCCAAACAAACCAATATCGAATGATAAAATAGAAGAGTATTTAGGGAAGATTAACGGGCAAAAAAGTGCCGTAAAGGAACGTATTTTAAAGCAAAACGGAATTAAACAGCGCTATTTTGCCATGAACATGAAGCAAGAAAGCACACACTCTAATGCACAACTGGCAGTAAGAGCTATCGAACAGGCTATGAGCAAAAGCACGCTTAGTAATAAAGAGATAGAATTATTATCTGCAGGAACGACTCAAGGAGATTTGCCCGTTCCTGGATTTGCGAGTATGGTACATGGTGGGTTGGATTGGGGAACTTGCGAAGTAGCAAGTTTTCAAAGTGTATGTGCCAGTAGTATGATGGCCTTAAAAAATGCGTATGTGCAAATAAAAGGAGGGGAAAAACAAAATGCAGTTTGTGTAGGAAGCGAATTTGCCAGCAGGCTGTTTAAAGCTTCCAGATTTGAAGCTCAAAAGATGAAATCCGTTCCTTTTGACACAGAATTTTTAAGGTGGATGTTATCGGATGGGGCAGGGGCATTGGTACTCGAAAATAAAAAGAGTACAAAAGGGATATCTTTAAAGATAGAATGGATAGATATTAAGTCACACGCTAATACTTTTCCTGTATGTATGTACACGGGCAAAAATGATAATAAAAATGAATCTGAACAAACTTGGTTGGATTACCCGGATTATGAATCGGCATCAAAGGCAGGGGCTATAAACCTGAAACAAGATGTTAGATTACTTAATAAAGTTGTACAAACAGGGGTTGGGCACTATTTTGAACTAATTGATAAAGGAATGATTGCCCCAAAGGATATTGATTGGTTATGTTGTCATTACTCTTCAGAATATTTTAAAAAACCTATTAAAGACCTTATGGAAAAAGGGGGTGGAGAAATTCCGGAAGAAAAATGGTTTAGTAACCTTACCAGTAAAGGAAATACAGGGGCAGCATCTATATTTATAATATTAGAAGAGCTAATGTATTCCGGCAAATTAAAAGAAGGACAATCTATACTGTGTATGGTTCCTGAAAGTGGTCGGTTTATCACCTCGTTTATGAAGCTTACCGTTGTAGGCAAACATGATAAAATCCACGAAGGATATCCGATTAGAAAAATTGAAGCCCCGGGATTAAACATCAATTCTGATGAGGTATCGCAATGGTTGGTTAGAAACCTCTCCAGGGTTTGGATAGATTTTGAAAGTAATTTGTTAAAAGTGCCCATTGTAGAAAAGATACATCATAAAACATTGCGATTAGAAGACTACAAATTACTTTTAACAGATTTACGGCAGCAAGTAATCGATGGGTCTCAGTGGATATCACGAGCAGCTTCTAATATTGATATCGAATTATTTGATTTGCGTTCTGCTTTTATAAAACATACGGCAGCAGAGCATAAAGATTACCAAATGTTAGAACAAAACTTTGAAAACCTTGGAGAGGATATCTCAAAAATACATTCTGGAGAAAAAAATATTGGTAGTCAGGCACTTTCTTCCTTTATGTTTCAACAAGCTAGTAAACCAAATCCTATAGATCTTTTGGGAGCAATGTTTATTATAGAAGGTATTGGTAAAAGGCTTGCTGCATATTGGGGGACAATGATTAAAGATCAACTAGGTCTAAAGGATGATCAGGTTTCTTTTTTTACATATCATGGTATTGCAGACGAAAAACATTTCGAAAATTTAGAAAAAGCACTAAACCATCCTTTAATGCATATCGATTTGGCTAAAAAAATAGTAAAAACCGCAAAAACAACAGCACTTTTATACGAGATGCAATTAAAAGAGTTGGGTAATTATTAATCTATACAGTAAACCGATGAAAAAAGATATATTTAATATAGCAACACACGATAGCAGGGACCCTAACCCATGGCTAGCCCTATATCTGGATAATAGTATCCCTATTAATGATACCACCAAGAGAGCCTTGATGCTGGATAATGATTCCAGATCCGCGAGGTATTTACAACCATTACTGGTTTTTTGGTCAAAAATCACCATGTTTTTTATTCATGTACTAAAATTTTTCTTTCCAAAGTTGTTTAACTCTTCCAGATTTTTACATATTATTTTAGCATGGGGGCTTAAACATTTTGTAAGCCCAAATGCAAATTTGTTAATATTTAGGCATTTTCATGTAGGGAGCGAAATTTTACAATTTATAGCAGGAAATATTAAGGGGGTTAACGTAAAAACAAGCCCGTTAAAACCAAAAGATTTTAAGGATGTAAAAGATGATTTGTTTCTTAATCACGACCTTAATTTATTCAATTTTGTCATTAATTTAAACAAGGAGTTAAAGGAAAAAGGAGCTATCATTGGCCATGTTAAAGAGTTAAATACAACAATGATTTCTGAAGATCAATTTGATCATATTAAATTCCCGAATAGATGGACCAATATTCTGGATTTAAGATCTGCTATCGAACTTTTCACCCCTTTTTATCAGCTTTTTTTAACAGCAAATGATTTTGTTAGAGCTTCTAACTCTTTACAATTAGATGAAACCATTGCGGTTTATGTTTCTCAGATATTAGGAACCCCGGGGCATTTGGGGTTAGTTAACAACAAACACCCTATGGTACCTAGAACCACATATTCTGCTGCATATAATCTGGTATTGCATGGTTTGGCGGCAGAAACCTTGCATGAAATTTTGGTTACCATTAAAAAAAAGAATGCTAGTGATGGGATTATGGTTCCCAAAAACGGATAGTTGTGATAGACAGATGGTAAATCTGTTTTAGAAAATGTTTAGTTTTGAGCGTAAATTAGTTTTACAAAAAAAAGTTGTCTGAAATTTTTCAGACAACTTTTTTTGTAAACTACTATTTTATGTAACCTGCTTTGCTGGATAAAAAAAAGAAATGTTTTGTTTTAACAAATATCCAGAATCCAAATTTACCAGGCTTCTTCAATTTTAATGCGTTCTCCATTTTGATAAGAAGCTATAAATGCACTTTTAAACCCTAGTCGAACTATTTCTCTTCGAAAAACTTTGGCTTCTTCCAGAGTTTCAAAATTACCTAAAGCATATTTGTTATATCCTTCACTTTTAATTTCTTTAAAATTCACAAAGTTTTTAGAATACAGGGACAAGTCTTTGCTCTCAAAAGCTCCAATCTGCACTGCATATACTTTTTCTCCTTTTAAAGAACCTGCAGAGCCTGAGTTATTTGTGTTTCCTACTTCTTGATTCATAGAAAGATTCTGGATGGTTTGTGTTAACTCAGTTATCTTATTGTCCCGTTGGGTAATCTCAGACTTGTGCTTTTTTTGAGTAACCATATTATCAGGGGTATTAAAATTCATAAAATATACCGTTCCGGCAACTCCTAATAATGCAAGAATACCTAATATGATGGTTGCTGTTTTAAACTTTCTGGATTTTTCCTGCTCGTCCTTAACCGCTTTGGTACGCACATAATCTGCGGTACGTTTAGACTCTTCGGCTTTTTCTATTTGGTCTTTATAATTTTGTAATTCTTCGTCTGTTATAAAAGGCATCGGATATGTATTTAGATGTTCAAATATAATTGATTCTTGCAAAACTTCAACATTTTGTGTGTTTTGGCAATTTAAATAGGAAGTAAGATTGTTAAAATTAAACAGAAAGATATGGATAATTGTTGATTATTAAGGTTTATTTAATCCATACATAACCTTATTCTGTAAAATCAAAAATACATTTGTACGGGGTAATATTTTAATCCACATTGTGGAGTTTAATTCTCTGTATTCTATGATTAAAACAAAATATATTTTTGGAAGTATACCTTGTGAGTTTTTATAGAAGTTGTTGTATATTAATTATTTGTATTTACTAAAAAAGAAAAGAATATTTTATTACAGTAAATTTAGACGATAATTAAATTGTGTATTATAGAATTAACGGCAGGTACTGCCAAGTCTCAATGGTGTATTATAAATACTATTGTTTAAGAAGGATATATAGTTACTGTTAAAATACAGTTTTTGTATAATTAGAATTGATTGAATTGTTTAAAGGGAGAAAACGCGATCTAGAGGATTGCGTTTTCTATTTTAATACCTTCAAGGTTTTTCAAAACCTCTATACCTTCAAGGTTTTGAAAAACCTTGAAGGTATTAATTTTATCGAACTCTTCTTAAGTAAAGCTACTCAGCAATTTCTACTATCAAATCCTCTTCGGTTTTAGTAACTTTTGCCAGTCCTAGTTTTGAAAGTCCTTTCATCCCTTTATCCCAGGCTTTGTTGCTTAACCCACTTGCACTTTTAAGATTTGCCAGTGCCAAACTTTTTTCTTTTTTAAGAATGTCAAAAATCACTTTTTCATTTTCATTAAGCTCTACTTGTTTTTTCTCTGGTCGCATTTGCGGAAAGAACAGAACTTCTTGTATAGATTTGTTATTTGTCATAAACATTGCTAATCTGTCAATACCTATTCCAATACCCGAAGTTGGAGGCATACCATACTCTAATGCACGTAAAAAATCCTGATCTATAAACATCGCTTCATCATCTCCTTTTTCAGATAACTGTAATTGATCCTCAAAACGTTCTCGTTGATCTATAGGATCATTAAGCTCTGTATATGCATTAGCAAGTTCTTTGCCATTTACCATTAATTCAAAACGCTCGGTAAGTCCTTCTTTAGAGCGGTGCTTTTTGGTAAGCGGACTCATTTCTACAGGGTAATCGATAATAAAGGTAGGTTGAATGTAATTTGCTTCACATTTCTCTCCAAAAATTTCATCTATCATTTTTCCAATGCCCATAGTCTCATCCACCTCAAGTCCTAAAGCTTTGGCCGCTTGTCGAATTTCGTTTTCACTTTTTTGATACAAATCGTACCCTGTATGTTCCTTAATAGCGTCCAGAATACCAATACGTTTGTAAGGTGCTTTATAATTGATAACATTGTCTCCAAATTTCACTTCAGGAGTACCATGCAGGTTCATTGCTACTTTTTCTAATAGCTTTTCTGTAGTATCCATCATCCAGTGGTAATCTTTGTATGCGGCATACATTTCCATTACGGTAAATTCTGGATTATGTGTGCGATCCATACCTTCGTTTCTAAAGTCTTTTGCAAACTCATATACTCCATCAAACCCCCCTACAATTAAACGTTTTAAATATAGCTCATTGGCGATACGCAGGTACAATGGGATGTCTAACGCATTATGGTGTGTCATAAACGGACGTGCAGCTGCGCCACCCGGTATTGGTTGCAGAATAGGTGTTTCTACCTCTAAAAACCCCATTTCGTTATAAAAATTACGAATGGTGTTTACAATCTGTGTACGTTTAATAAAAGTATCTTTAACTTTAGGGTTAACTACAAGATCTGCATAACGCTGGCGATATCGCAGTTCTGGGTCATTAAATTCATCATGTATATTTCCCTCCTTATCTGTTTTAGGAAGAGGAAGTGGTTTTAGGGATTTACTAAGTAATGTAAAGTTTTTTACTAATACTGTTTTTTCTCCTACTTTGGTTGTAAAAAGATCTCCTTCAATACCTATAAAATCTCCTATATCTAAAAGTTTTTTATAGACTTCATTGTATTTAACCTTATCCTCACCGGGGCAAATTTCATCTCTGTTAAAATAAACTTGTATACGTCCGTCACTATCTTGTAATTCGGCAAAAGAAGCGTTGCCTTGTATTCGTCTGGACATTAATCTACCTGCAATAATGACTTTTTTGCCATCTTCGAACTTGTTTTTTATCTGTTTCGAGGTATGGTTAACCGGGTATAAAGGTGCCGGATAAGGATCGATACCCAGATTACGCAAAGTGCTTAATTTCTCTCGTCTTACAAGTTCTTGTTCTGATAGTTGCATAAATTCGTCATTTTAAAGGCACAAAAGTAGCCTATTTGAAGAATTTAAAGAAAAGTCTGCTTAAAAACTTTTACTCTGGATTAGATGTAGCACTTAATTCTTTAATTTTATCTTGTATTTCTTTATTGTCTTCAAATTCTAATGATTTTTGGTAGTATTGGATTGCGTTGGTATTATCTTTTGTATAAAGATATTTGTTGGCAAGATTTATATAGGTTTTTGCTTCTTTTGGAAACAGAGCTATATTAAATTTTAATATTTCGATAGCTTCTTCTTTTTTATGATTATAAAAAAGGACACTTGCATAGGTGTTTAATTCGTATAAATTTTCTGTTTTGCCCTTAAATTGTTTTATAAGCTTTTTGGTGTTTTTAGAGATATACGAAATTCCTTTTTCAACCAGTATCTCATTCATTAAAATTACCGAACTATATTTTGGAGTATAGTTTTTGGTAAGTAAAGAAAGAATATCTTCTTCTATAGTTTGCACAGGAGATTCTACAATACGATTAACTTCTCTACCGTTTTTATAAAAAATAAAAGTAGGTACTCTGTGAATGGTAAGCCCTTCGTGTTCTCCTCCAGGACTTTGCTTGTAAGTTTCCTCGTTTCGGTCTACAGCTATAGTGGTTAATCGATCTAATAAGAAATTACTTTTTTCAAGAACTTTATAAAAACGAGGTACTTCTCGTTTGCTATCTCCACACCATGTGCCCATAAAAAGAGTGATAGTATAGTTGTTTAATAAAGATTTTAAAGAATCAATTTTGCTTGGTTCTGGGGTGTACTCTTCATAGTTTTTTAAAAACCATTCTTGATATGGCTCTTGTACAAGTGCGGATTTATTTATTTTTCCTAAAAGCACAGGAGGGCTTGTTCCTTCTTTAACCTCAAGATTAAAAGATTGAGAATAGAGCGTGCTTGCATATAAAATAAGGAATATAGTAAGGTATAGAATTGTTTTCATTGTATAAGTTTTATATTTATGATAAAGACATAAGTTCCTCAAGGCATGCTTTTGAAAACAAAATATATGTTTTAAAAAACATGCCTGGCGAACTTTCTATCTGGTTGTTGGTAGTATTTTCTAAAAGATGAGTAGGATAGGTTTTTTACTTGCTGATAGGTGTGCCACTCGTATTTACCTTTGTTTTAGGAGTAACCATGGCTTTTATTTTAAGGGTTTCGGTACCATTTTGAGTGTTAGCGGTTATGGTAACTTGCTTGGTTTGCATGTTTGGCTTGCCATTAGAGTTAAATGTAACCAGTAATTCTGCTGTTGCGCCAGGAGATACAGGTTCTTTGGGCCATTTAGAAACAGTACACCCGCAGCTTCCTTTTGCACTAATAATGACTAAAGGAGAAGTACCTGTATTAGTAAAAGTAAATTTATGCTCTACAATGTCTCCTTCGTTGATTGTGCCAAAATCATAAGAGATTTCTGTAAAAGTCATAACAGGAAAATTTGCAGGTATTGTGTTTTTACTTGCAGTAATTTCAGAGGTGTTAAGAGCTGTGTTTTTAGTATCTGTGTCTTTACAAGATATAAAAGATAATACAAATACACTTGTTAGAATTAAAATAGAATTTTTCATTTTGTTTTGTTTTTGAATTAGAGTTTCAAAAATCAAAATATAGGTCGGTAAAATCTATAAAATTGGGGTCGAAAAGGGGACTAGAACCCAGGTGGAATTATTTTTTATTGTTGTTGTACAGGGTTTTAACTTCATCTCTGGAGCTAACATCTAATTTTTTATATAGATTGTTTATATGGGTTTTTATGGTGCTAACACTTACAAAAATCGAAGAAGCAATCTCTTTATTTGTCTTATCCTCCAAAATAAGATCCAAAACTTTTTGTTCTTGTTGAGTAAGATTTTTGCCAATAGTATATGATACACCTTGTTTTTTGCGATAGGTAATTACCTGAAATATATTGTATGTAATGGAAATGCCTAATAATAGCAATAGAAATATAATCCAGTTTTTTTGTGAAGATGCTTGTTTTGGATTGATTAAAAATTTATCCGAAGCTAACTCTGCTTCATATTGCTTGGTATAAGTACTGTTTGGATATTTTTTTTGTAACCGGTTTAATAAATTATCATAATATACATTTTGTTGTAAATCTTCGAGATAATTTGAATACAGGTTGTTTGCTTTTTCGGATAAAAATGTATACACATAAAGTTCTGTCAAGGGTTCATTTTGCTTTTCTGCAAATTGTTGTAAAGTAGTAAACCATTTTTTAGAATTTATTTTTCGGTTAGTTTCGCTTCTATACGAAGCAAAAGCAAAACGCATCTCATCTATGATAGAATCCACTCGTATAAAAGCATTACTTTTTTCATTGTTAGAAATAATTTCGCAAAACATTTCATTATCAAAAGAAAAAGGTAAAGCAAGTGTATCGTTATTATTGGCAATAAAAAGAATTTCTTTACTGTTCGGGCAAAACCCGTTAAAATGAACAGTTTTTTTATTGTTTTCTGTACAATTTTCTATATGAATTCGATACATCTGGTTCTGTAAAGGGAGATTATCTCCCGAAAAACTAAAATACCCAACAGAGTCGCTTGTTGTTTTTTGAATGATTTGTTCCGGATAAACTCCGGATAATTTTCTGTAGTCCTCTATCATAGATAAATAAATATCTCCCGACCAGTTTTTTTTATCTGTATATCCAGAAAACTGATACTGTGCAAATACTATTCTCGGGCAAGCTAATAGTAATAGAGAAATAATAAGGTGTTGTAATTTCATATATTCGTAAAACTAGTTAAAAATATAGAAATTGAGTTTATTTTTTAAGTATTCAAGGCAAAAAGCTTGTATCAGACTTGATCTGGTATCAAGCATAGCTATAGTTATGGTTATGTTTTTTAATGAAGAATAGATGAAAAGAAATAATTTATTAGTCCTGTTTCAAAGTTAAAAAGGTATGATATTGTAACATAATATAATTGTTGTATACATATAGATATAATCTTTAATTTATTTTACACAAAAGGGATGAGTATTTGGAGAGTTTTATTAGCTATTTTTTTTCCACCATTAGCGGTTTTAGATAAAGGCTGTGGTTCTGTTTTAATAGTATTGTTATTAACTATTTGTGGTTGGGTGCCAGGAGTTATAGCAGCATTGGTTATCCTTAATAATCCAAAATAAAGAAAAATCTACATAATTGTACACCTGTTTTTAACATGGCACGGATTTAGCAGGGGGTTATAAAAATCAATTTCTTATGGTTAGAAAATTCCTTATGTGTGCATTGGTAATCTTATTATTAGGGTGCTCCTCTACAAAAAAATATAATGAGCAAATAAGCAAGTTGCACAGTATTGAAGAAATACAAGAAGATATTGATTTTACGCACCATAAATTGCAGAGACTTCATCCGGATTTATACTGGTATATAAGTAAAGACTCTCTGGATAAAAAGATAAGTACTTTAAAACAGAGTATAAAAGCCCCTATTTCCAGCATTGAATTTTACAAACGCTTGGCTCCTGTAGTGGCAAGTATACGACAGGGACATACCGCTATTTATTCTCCCAGAAAAAGGCAATCAAAAAAAGAGAAAAAAGCAAAAGGTAAAAGAAGCTATGAGTTTAAACCTCTGGCTTTTGAAGGAGAGGGAGATAAGGTTTTTATTAAGAAAAACTATGGTAAGGATAGTACTTTGATAGCAGGATCTGAGGTATTGAGTGTAGATAACGAAAAAACAAATGACTTACTAACTTCTTTTAAAAAACTTTATACGGGAGACGGGTATAATACTACTTTTATTCCTAAATATACCAGTTCTAATTTTGGCTCTTTATATGCCAGAACCCATGAACAAAAAGATAGTTTATTGGTGACTTTAAAAACCGGGGATAGTATTTACTCTCGTTATATATATCCTAGTTACAGTAAGGAAAATGAGGTTTTAAAAAAAGATACAGCTACGGTTCCAAAACAAAAAATAAGTAAGCTGGATAGACAAATAGCCAGAAAAAAGAACAAGCAAATTCGTAAAAATCAAGATAAATATGGTTATGATTCTTTTAAAAAAGAGTATAACAGAAATTTTGAGTTTATAACATCAGATACTACCGCTACTGTTGCTTATATGAAAATTAGAAGCTTTACCAAAGGGAATTATAAAGATTTTTATGAAGAAAGTTTTTCAAAAATAGATTCTGCAAAATGCCAAAACCTGATACTTGATTTAAGAGGTAATCTAGGAGGAAGACTATCTGAAATTGATGAACTCTACTCGTATGTAACAGATAAAGAATATGTATTTATAGAAAAAGCCAAGATGACTAAACGCATGAGCTTTTTGTATCCCTTGTTTCATACAAAATCCTGGATAGCAAAAAGCGGAGCGGTATTGTTCTCTCCTTTATTGGCAACATATCAACTGTTTAAAGTTAAAAAAATAGAAGGGGCTCCTTATTTTAAATTCAAATATAGTAAACCCCGAGCCCCAAAACCTAATGCCTATACTGGTAAGATTTATGTCTTAATAAACGGAGAAAGCTTTTCTGCAAGTAGTATTTTATCTACACATTTAAAAGCAACCAAACGAGCCATATTTATAGGAGAAGAAACAGGTGGGGCATATAATGGCACTATTGCGGGTTTGTTTACTATACTAGAGCTTCCTAATTCTAAAATAAATATGCGCTTTGGTCTTATGAAAATAAATGCACCCCATACAGTACAACCAGATGGATTTGGTATTCTGCCAGATGTGTATATTCAATCTGAAAAGGATAAAGATGAAGAATTAGATTGGGTACTACAAAATGTAAAAACTGGAAGTTGAAAATATGTACTGTAATCCATAAAGTGTTTTTTAAAATAGAAGAAGGGCATTGTTTACTCTTTTTTATCCTTGTATCTTTACCACTTTTTATATAGTTATGAATAAAAAAATTCAATTTCAGGATATTGGTAATAAAGATTTTAAGGAAACCTGGGAGCATCAGGAAGATCTTTTTAATGGTATTTTGGATATAAAAATTAAAAACCGAAGAGAAGATGCAGGTTTAGAAACACCTAATTACTTTCTCTTTGTAGAACACCCGCATGTATATACATTAGGCAAAAGTGGGGATATTGATAATCTTTTGTTGTCTGAAGAACAGCTTAAAGAAAAAGAAGTTACTTTTTATAAAATTAATAGAGGAGGGGATATTACCTATCATGGTCCGGGACAAATTGTAGGATATCCAATTCTGGATCTCGATAATTTCTTTACAGATATACATAAGTATTTACGTTTTTTAGAAGAGATGGTGATTCTTACTTTGGCAGAATATGATATTAGCGCAACCAGAAGCGAAGGGGAAACAGGAGTATGGTTAGATGCAGGGACCCCGTTTGCGCGTAAAATTTGTGCTATGGGAGTTCGTGCCAGTCGTTGGGTAACAATGCACGGCTTTGCATTAAATGTAAATGCCGACTTGGGATATTTTGACCACATTATCCCGTGTGGAATAAAAGGAAAAGCAGTTACCTCGCTTCATGTAGAATTGGGGCTGGAAAAAGTAAATGAAGAAGAAGTGAAGAAAAAACTATTAAAGCATTTTACGACACTTTTTGAGGCAGAGTTTGTATAATAAGTTTGTTATTTATCGTATTCGTTTTCATACTAAAAAAGGAAATAATAGGTTTTATGTATAAATCCTCTATTCTTAAGGTATAGAGAGTTTAGTTAAATTTAATATGCCCATAGATGAAAACATATATTCTACTTAGTTATCTAATTCTTTCAGGAGCTTGTAAAACTTGTGCGATACCTAATAGCTTAAGTATTGTTCCGGTAACTTCAAAAATTGAAAAAAATGAAGAATACTGCCCTGAAACCGGGGAATGTAGTATAAAACTACATAAAAATGCATCTATACTACTTAAACAGGATACCGTAAACACCTACTATCCTATTATTGAAAAAGGAGAAAAAATAGTAGTAGTCTTTGAGTTTTTAATTAAAGGGCCAGAGGGTACTGTTGATGGGGATTATTCTGAAACTATACATTTTGAAATAGATAAAGATATTAAAACTCTTAATATTAGCGGAGAACAGCTAAAACAAGCAAACTTAATTTTTGGGAAACATTGTTTCTGCAGGGGTGAAGCAGGATATTATAAAATTGAGGAAGGTAATTTGAATATTGATGGATCAAAAAACACTATTGACATTGATTTATCTTTCAAATTAAATGATGTTTCTCATAAAATAAATCGGATTAAAGAGATAATAAAGATTTAATACCGATTACACTTTATTTATCACGATAAAATTCTCTTTTTCGAATATCCTTCAAAATAAAGACTAACCATAGCTATACTTAGGATTATCTTAGTACAAGATGCTATGCTGATTTTTTTCTTCTTTGCATACTAAAAAAATAGCTAATTCTTTTGTATTGCATATTCATAACTTAATATATTATTGAGAAATTATTTTTTATCAGGCATATCATAATAAGGTGTACAGACAAAATAATAGCTTTAAAAAACAAGCGGTACATTTTCATGTACCGCTCATTTATATTTTAATTATTAAATACTATTTATTCTTTTACAAATTGAAAAGATTTGTATTTACCTTCTCCTTCCGGATTAAGCTTTAAAATATATAATCCCGATGGTAATGAAGCTGTATTAATTGTTTTAGAAGTTAGCTTACCACTCATGATAATTTTTCCAAGCAGGTTAACAACTTGATATGGAGTGTCTTTTTTAGAGATTACGTTTAAAATATTTTCATTTCCTACCGGATTAGGAAATAAAGATACTTGTACAGGAGCTGTAGTGATAGTTTTATCTACAATCACCATAGATCTGGAAAGAGGATTTCCAATAGTAAAAGTTGTAGCTTCAGATGTTCCAAAAGACGCTCCGGATGCTATAGTTGTGCCCTCAGATACAAGTGTGTAAGATCCGTTACCATAAGAACAGCAAATACCATCACCGTAACTGTCCTTAAGTGTAAAAGTATAAGTACCAGGATCTAAACATTCTGTAATAGTAATTGTCGATCCATCTGGTTGCGTACCGTATGTTCCTCCCGATGCTACTACTTGATTATTGCTGTTGGTAATTTGCCAGCTTGTTTCTTCCGGGTAGTTATCAAAAGTAAGAGTCAATACAACATCTGTACAAGTCGGTGATCCACCACCGCCTTCAGTAAGGCGTACATTGTCTATTGCTATATCTCCTTGCCAAGTACTGCCTGTAACCCCGTTAAAACGTAGCTTTACAGTTGCTCCTGTATATGCTTTTAAATCTATATTTTCAGATGCCCAGGAATTTCCCTGATTTCCTGATTTTGACCATAAAGAGGTCCATGTTGCACCATTGTCTGTACTGGCTTCCAAAGCTAAGCTTCCCATGCTTGCAGCACCGTACATGTGATATTGAAATGTAAAGTTAGCAGCTGTTAGATTATTTAAATCAAAACAAGGAGAATTTAATATGGCTCTTTTTGTTGGGAAATTAGGAGAAGAAGACTCCATATATACATAGTACGTCCCTTCTGCAGCACTTGCAGGACCTGTATTGTTTGATGGGGTTCCATTTGCATCTACAGTCCAGTTAAAATCATCGGTAGTATCTTGTGTCCAGGCACCAAGAGTGTTTTCAAAGCCTTCAGTATAAGGAAAAGAAGATACATCTGCCGTACAGGAATTGCCGCCAGAAGATGGTAATGTGGTAATATTTACAGTATTACTAGCATTAGATACATTACCTGCAGCATCTTTGGCTTTTACGCTAAAAGTGTATGCAGTATTTGGAGACAAACCAGTAACTTGATAAGAAGTAGTGGTAACGGTAGTAATTACAGTTGTCCCTCTGTATACATCGTATCCGCTTACTCCTACATTATCTGTAGAAGCATTCCAGCTAAGATCTGTAGTTGTTTGTGTTGTGTTAGATGCGGCTAAACCAGTTGGTGCGGTTGGCGCTTGGGTATCTGTTTGCGATGTAGTAGTAACATTTACAACATTACTGGCAGCAGATACATTGCCTGCAGCATCTTTAGCTTTTATGCTAAAGTTATAAGATGTATCAGAAGTTAAACCAGTAACTTGATAAGAAGTACCGGTAACTGTAGTGATTACTGTGTTTCCTTGGTATACATCATATCCGGTAACTCCTACATTATCTGTAGATGCATTCCAACTTAAGTCTACAGAGTTTTGTGTTACATTAGATGCAGTAAGATTAGCAGGAGCTGATGGTGCTTGCGTGTCTCCACCAGTACTTCCTGTAATGGTAAAGTTGGCATTAGAAATATCATAGAAAATATGACCAGAACCTCTAACCATAATTCTGTTTTGTGTTCCTGCAGCGTTTGGTACAGTTATACTTTGAGATCCGTCATTAGCAACAGCAGAGGCAATTGTTACAGGATATGTATTTCCTCCATCGGTAGATAGTAAAATATCTACATTGGCAGCATTAATACCATTTGCGGTTGTTCCGGCTACATCCCAGGTAACCGTTTGTGTGGATCCGGCAGCCCAACTCACGTTACTATTAGGGGTGTTTACTACAAAAGGCCCTGCGGCACCAGCTACAGTTATTTTGGTGTCATCACTGGCAGTACTTGCGCCACCGGCAACATTATCTCTAACAGTAAGTCTAAAATTCATAGTTCTGCTTACAGAAGGAACTACCTCCCAGGTCGAAGATGTTTGCCCTGCAATTACTGTAGGTAATGCCGGCATGTATCTGTCTGGGGATACAGTAGGGTTTACAGATCTAAAAGCTGGTCCGTTGGTAGATGTTGCAACAGGAGGCATAGTAGCTACTTGTGCATCCATCTGCTCCCAGCAATAAGTTAAATTGTTTCCAGAATTAACGTCAGAACCACTGCCTTTTAAAACAAAAGGAGTAGAAGCAGGAATAGTGTAATCTTGCCCTGCATTTGCAGTTGGGGCAGTATTACCCGTATTGCTTTGCGCACCACATCTGCTGCTTCCCTGAGAAATGTTTGCCCACATTTCTTGTATACTTATAGCATGAAAATATGCATCACTATTATTCTGTACATTAGGAGCACATATACCTGCATATCCCATAATAGTAGATGCGCTTCCTGGCTCTACAGATGCGCTGGATCTGTTGCAATTATTGTTCTGAGTGTGATTTCCTCCATATTGATGACCCATTTCATGGGCAACATAATCCACATCATACGGATCTCCTATAGGGCGATTACGTCCTGTAATTCCTTTCGCTTTAGAACTTGTGCAAGGAGATCTAAGCTGTGCTAAACCACCACCACCGGTACTAAAAGCATGCCCAATATCATAATTGGCAGAACCAATATAATTATCGCATACAGTTTGGCTTTCGTTTATTAAAGAACCAGCATTACTATTACTTAAATTATCTGTGTTAGCATCCAGAAAAATGATATCTGTATTGTTGTTTACAAGAACCATTGTTAACGCTAAGTCTTTTTCGAAAATACCATTTACTCTTGTCATGGTAGTATTTATGGCAGAAAGTACAGCTTCTTTCTTTACTTGATCAGATGCATTAGAACTAATTCCTTGATTATTTATATGAAACTGAGAATACTCTCCTGTACATGCAATCGCAAGTCTAAAGGTTCTTAATTTACCATCATTTGCATTTTTAGTTGCATTGATTTTTTGGTTTGGTAAGCTGGATTGTACACTTTCTTCTACAAAACATTCAAAACTATTGGGATCTGAAGGTAAATCTGATTTAGCATAAGAGATATAGCTTTGTTTATCTTTTGTATATGGATCAATGTAAATGGTAGAATGATTACCAGAAGTTATCATTGCATGCAGACCAACTTTTGAAAAACTGAATCTGGCAAAAGATGTTGGATCATCGATACCGTAACCAACAAAAGATTTAATGCTTGGAAATCTATTTGCCAAGTCTTTGTCCAGAACAGAAGCTTCTAGAATTCTAAACTTTTTAAGAACCCCTTCGCTGGTAGGTAATTCCATTATAATCCCAGAGTTTTTTTGTTGTGTTCTGGATGGGGTACTTTGTAAAATAGAATTTAATTCATTGGTGTTTAAAGTAAATAGTTGATACTTAGTTGGAGTTGTTTTTCTAAGCTCTTTAGGTTTGGTTTGAGATTTCCCAAGTGGCATGGGACTCCATAATTGTGCATTAATACTAATACTCGTCATTAAAAATGCGAGTACCAGTATTTTGTTAAAAATACTTGTTTTCATAATTGAGTTGAGTTTGTGTTAAAATATGTTATTATAAGGTTACAACTTGAAATGTTAAACATTAGTATATATATTGTTAAATTTAACTCTTTAGTTGTAATCCAGTTAACAAAAATACAATAAAATGTTAATTTTTTTTATCACTTAACAAAGATCATCTCTGTTAATTTTGTTTAACGTCAAAAATTATGGTTAATCAATCAAATTACTTTAAGTATAGCTAAATTAATATGAAATGGCATAAAAGATTCATAAAGGAAAAAATCGAAGTTCAATGCAAAAAACGCAGTCATAGCAGAGCTATGACGAGTATTTTTAACGTAGAAATTCGATTTTTTACTAGAAAGATTAATGTTATTTTATGCTGATTTAGCTATACAGTAAGGCGCTAGTTTGTAATAAATTTGCGGTCTGTGCCAGAATGATCCAAAAACAATACTTTCTGCTTATTGTTTCAACATACACAAAAACTCATTGTTATAACTAAATGGTATAATAGATTTTTTAAAACATTATCTGGATTTAGGGGACATAGTTTTATAAGCTATTCAAAATAGTGGTGTATGTTCTGTGTTAGGTTTTGAACAAATATTTTTTAATGTGTGTTTTGCAATCTAATTGATTTGATAGATCAAAATACTATTTTCTTCTCCCTGAACAACAAATTCGATATTAGGATCTTTATCTATATTGCCCATGCTTAGCACTGAGTTTCCATACACAGGAAAATTTGGAAAGAGCTCGGCATTACTATCATACAGGTACACTTTTTTTGCTTGTATATCGGTAATAGTAATGTAGATTTTGTCATTGATAAAATAGAGTTTAGGTTCTGTATATATACCAAAATCCAGTTCTACGGTTTTACCTTTGACAGAGAGTTTGTTTTCAGAAAAGGTTATCAATGTCTTATTGGTAGCAATTACTTGATTACCTTCTTGCAAACCTAGATTTTGTTTTATAGATGAGCCATCATTTTGTATTTGAATTAAATCTCCGCTTTTGGTGGTAGATGTAATTTTATCCAGATATGAATACCATTCGTTTTTAGAAAAATCAATTTTTTCTTTTACATCAATCCTTGTTTTTCCTAACCGGTCTAAAATAATGAGTTTTCCATCTTTTTCAGAAAGCAAAATATAATCTTTGGCTCCTATTCTAATATGTTTGGGGGGTAATATAAGATCTGTTTGCGTGCCCTTAAATCCAAATCCTTTTACAATATCCGCCTCGGCGTTATACATAGTAACTATATTTCCTTGGGTAATTAGGATGCGATATCGCTTACTTTTATCATAATCAAATAAGGCAAGTGGTTGTGTAATGGGTTTTTCAAATTTTTTCGGATATGGTTTTACATCTTTGCCATCCCGATCTACTAAATATAATGTACTTGAGGTATTAAATAATAATTGGTAGCGACCATTTTTATAAATATCGATTTGTTGAATATCCCCTAATATTTCACCGTCAATTTGTTTTTTCCAATAAATAGATCCTGTGTCAGAAATAAGGTATAAATTGTTTTTGACATCCTGCACAGCTACATCCATACCTTTGGTTCTGTGGTTTTTTACAAGGATCGGTTTGTTTAGGACTTTGTCTTCCAGGGTGGTAGAGGCTATTTGTGTTACAGATGTTGCAGCTCCTTCGGTTTTGTTTTTTTGTAAGGTACAATGAATATGAGCAAAATCATTTTCTTTAATAATTTGTATTACCCCTATCTGGTATCCTTCATCTTTAAGGTTTTGCCACTGCTCTGTATAGGTTTCGTCTGCGTTTTCTGCAATATATTGTTTTATGTTTTTAACAAAACCAACTATTAATATCGAAGATTCGCTAGCCAGATCTTTTACAGTGGTTTTATAATAATCTTGATTAAATAGCAGGGTTTGATTTAAAATATTGGCAATAATATCCCGAAGCGAATCTATAGTAGGGCCAAAAATCACGAACTCATCTTGAATAAAATAATATTTAGCCTCAAAATTTTTGACCAAAGGGCTTAGGGTATTAGAAAAAGAAGAAGGATTGTCGTAACTATAGATAGAAACATTTCTGTAGGTTTCTGTTTTTTTTTCTCCCAGATTTTCTTTAATGGTTTCTATATCCAAAACATTTAAAACTAAAGCATTTTCTTTTTCCAGAAAAATCATTCCAATCTCTGAAACATTAGACAATAAATCATCCAGATCTGTTGGGATATCCTCTGGGGCTCTGTCTTGCGCTTTGGATAAATTCTTTTTAAATACAGGATAATCATTATAAGTATACGATATAAATCCTTTTGCAGTAACAGGGGTAACTTTAGAGATTTTATTTTCCTGAGGTATTGTGTTATCAAAAATCCCTATAGTGCTGGATAAAGAGTCTTTTTCGATAGCAATACCGTCCAGATAGATTGCGTTTTGTTTTATTGTGGCATCGGCAGATATCCAACCGCTAAAGTTGCGCAGGGGTTTTAGGTCGGTATCAGGTAATAAGCTGTTGTGGATATTCTGTAGTTTTTTTCCGTTTAGTAATAAGGATAAAGTGTTTTCGGTACCCGAAACGTCATAAGCTTTTTGCAGATCTTCATCTATAGGCAAAGGAGCTGTGTGCATACGTATGGTATTTTCTATCAATAGTTGAGAGGATGACGCTATTAATACACTATCTTTTTTGGTGGCAAAGAATGTTTGATCGTTGGATGTTACTTTGTATATGGTGTGCCCCGAATAATTGATGGTTTCTACCTTCTTTGCAGATAAAGAATCTTTTTGGATTAAAGAAGGGGTTAATTTTGAAATATAGGTATATTCAAAATCGTTTTTTCCTAAAGGAGAAAAACACAATAAACCTTTTGCTTGATTTTTTTTGTCTAAAACAGAAAGACTTTTAAAATATTCAAAAAACTCCAGATTTTTATTTTTTTTAATAAAATCATTGTCTCTTAATTTGCTTACCGCACCTTCTAAATCATTTATTTTTATAACGATCTGACTATCTCTGGGGATATAATCCACCAAAGAACTGGATTGTTGTGATATGTCGTCACAAGAAATAGCAATAATAAGTAAAAGGATAGTAACTATTTTTTTCATTGTGCCAATGCGTTTTGTATTTCTGGATGGAGTTATCAAAATAAAAAATTCATTTTCCTGATTTAATACTCAAAATATAAATTAATATGTAATATTTTTCCTAAGTCCCAAAGATATAATTATTTAAGATCTAGTGCGAGTTGTTCGGGTAATAACCTAAAGCTTTTTCTATGGTATTTGGTAATACCATATTTACGTATTGCTTCTCGGTGCTCTGCGGTGGGGTATCCTTTGTTTTTTTTCCAGTTGTACATAGGGTATTCTAGGTGTATTTTTTCCATATAGGCATCTCTGTATGTTTTTGCCAAAACAGATGCTGCAGCAATATTCAAATACTTAGCATCTCCTTTAATAACGCAAGTATGTGGTATATTATGATATGCTTTAAAACGATTTCCGTCTACAATAATATGTTCTGGTTGTAGTTGTAATTGCTTTATTGCTTTTTGCATAGCAAGAATAGATGCATTAAGAATATTGATTTCATCGATCTCTTCCATAAAAACATGTGCAACACCGTAACTCAAAGAACAGTCTTCTAGTAAGGGTTTAAGACGGGCTCTTTTGGTTTCGCTTAGTTGTTTGGAGTCATTAAGGATAGGATTACTAAAATCATCCGGAAGTATTATCGCGGCCGCAGTGACTGGTCCTGCCAAACAACCTCGGCCAGCCTCATCGGTGCCACATTCGAGAATATCAGAATTTAATTTTAATTTAAGCATAACACGAAGATACAGTATGAATAGAATACCCGAAAATTATTTTTAAAAATTGAAAAGAAAGTTACCCTAAACAAACAATGAGTATTCTTTACTTTCGTTAAAAAAGTATATTTTTGCCACAGTTCAGCATTCTAATGAAAAAAAACATAGTATTCATAATCGCATTTCTATTTGTATCTATACTTTGGTCGCAAGATAGGAAATTAGGAGAAACAGAGCAAACCGGTATTGGTGCTCCAAATCCCCAAGAACCTAAACCATCCTTGAGAAGACCTAAGGATAAAAAGGAAAAACCACCTGTAACGGAGTATAAAATCATTACTATACAAAGTGATACTACATATTTGGATACTACACTATCTATACAAAAGGATTATAAGTTTAATTATCTGCGCAGGGATGATTTTGAGTTATTGCCAATACATAATGTAGGACAATCTTATAACAGCCTCGCCAAGCAAGAAGAAAAAAATCATTTATTACCTCTTTTTGGTGCCCGATCCAGGCATTTTAATTTTATGGAAGTGGAAGATATTAGATATTATCAAGTCCCTACGCCACTTACAGAGCTATATTTTAAAACTACTTTTGAGCAAGGACAACAACTGGATGCTTTTTTTACAGTAAATACCTCGCCACGCCTTAATCTGTCTATTGCATATAAGGGAGTGCGCTCTTTAGGAAAGTTTCAACATGCACTAACCAGTTCCGGAAATTTTAGAGCAACAGCAAGTTATGTAACCAAAAATGATCGCTATAAAGTACGTACGCATTTTGTTGCACAAGATTTGCTTAATCAAGAAAATGGGGGATTGTCTCCACAAGGTATAAATCAATATTTGGCACAAGCAGAATTTGTTGGAGAAGAAAGTGAGTTTAAAGACAGGGGATCCATATCTGTTAATTTTCAGGATGCAGAAAACAAACTTTTAGGCAAACGATTTTATTTGGATCATCAATTTGCTGTTCTTAAAAAAACAGATAGCACAGCTTTGGGTATATCCGTTGGGCATATTATGGATATAACCGATAAAAGGTACCTGTTTAATCAGGCAGCAATAGCCCCCAATAATCTTTTGGGAAAATCCTATGTAGGAGCAAATCTTTCAGATAATGTTGCCTTAGAGGATTTTACCAATCAAATGTTTTTAGAATTTAATAATAAATGGCTGGGTTCATTACGGGTATTAGGAGAAAATTCTAACTATAACTACGGGTATAACAGTATATTAACCAGGGCAGATGCTTCTGGTAACATAACAAATATTACAAACCGACTCAAAGGGGATGTCTACACTATAGGTGGAGAGTACAATAATACCTACAAAGGCTTTAATCTGTTTGCAGATGGCAAAACTATTGTTTCCGGGGATTTTAAAGGTACTTATTTTAATGCAGGTGCCAGTTATGATTGGAATGATAAATATGGTGTTTTAGCAAAAATAAGCTCTGGATCTGTAGCGCCAAATTATAATTTTTTACTCTATCAAAGTGATTATATAAATTATAACTGGCAAAATGATTTTAAGAATACAGAAACTAAAAAACTACAACTAACCCTTAAAGCCATGAAAATAGCAGAGTTAGAAGCAAGTTACTCTACTATAAAAAACTATTCTTATTTTACAAAAAATGCAGATTTAGCAATTGTTCCGTTGCAATATGCAAACAATATAGAAGTGTTGAAAGTAAAGCTTACTCAAGGTGTAAAATATTGGAAACTTGGTTTGGATAATACCATCATGTATCAAAATATACAAGGGGGGGATAATATATATAATGTGCCAGAATATGTAACCCGAAACAGTTTGTATTATGAAGATCATTGGTTTAAAAATAATGCCCTTTTTTTACAAGCAGGAGTAACCTTTAAATATTTTAGTGGATACAAAGCAGATGGATATGATCCTGTTTTGTCAGAGTTTTATGTGCAAAACGTCGAAGAAATTGGAAGTTACCCACAGTTTGATATCTTTTTTAATGGTAAAGTAAGACAAACCCGTATTTATTTTAAATTCGAAAACATAGGAGAAGCTTTTCAACAAAACAATGAGTTTTCTGCTCCTGGATATGCTACCCGAGATGCGGTATTACGTTTTGGTTTGGTATGGAATTTCTTTTTGTAGAACCGCAAATTATTTTAAAAACTTGAATATTTGAGAAAGAAAATTGTTTTGATTTGAAAATCTGGAAATATAATAATTAGTACAGAACCATAAAAATCTTAAAACATAACATAAACTTCTTACTTAGCATAAAATAATTAATAAACTGTCCGGGGTTTGGCATGGATTTGTCAGCACCTTTTTTTTAATTTTTTTAATTCACTTTTCGCAGCATTCAAAAGCATGGTCAGATTCTTTTTTTGGGCAGCACTTTTTGAATTGGATAAATCCTCTGTAGTGCGATAAATTAATGATTCACAATATTTAATTTTATTTTCAGTCGGTAATTTTGAGATTATGGTATTGTATAAATTATCTATACAAGTTAACGGTTTTTTGGGGCGTTTGTAAAATAAAAACATTTAATACATTAGTTTAAGTTTTATGAAATTTTCATTATTAAAACTGACTATAGGCTATGCTATATACTATCAAATTTCATTCCTAAGTACTATAAAAAGCGTTAAAGTATTGTGTAAAGATTAGATTTGATTTTTTAGGTTATATGTTATATTTAAAATAGTAATTTGCAAGATGTTGATAATAAAAGAAATACAGAGTTTAAGTGTTAAATTAGTATTTTGCTGTTATTTTCATTCCTATAAATGGTATTTTTAGTAATCCTAACCTACATCATTCTTTTTTTGAATATATATATAATAACTTTTTTGTTGTTTGCTCAAGAGTCCGCGCCTGCAAATACAATACTCCAAAATATATTAGGGGTTATGGTTACAGTAGGAGTGGTTTTAATCTGTATATACTATATTTTACGATATATAGAGTCAATTTATGTAAAACATAGAAAGAAACCTTATTTTATTCATTTTTATCCTACTCTCAGGAAATTACCAATCCATTTGCAGAAAATTTTGGAAGAGAATGATTTTTACAAGTCTTTAGGCAAAAAAAGGAAACGGTATTTTATGCATAGGACAGTTAGGTTTTTAGAAGAAACTAATTTTGCCGGCAGAGAAGGTTTAGCAGTTAATGATTTCATGCGTATGCAAATAGCGATAATGGTAACCAAACTTACTTTTGGAATGCGACATTATTTACTAGACTATTTAAGAACTATAGTGTTGTACCCGTCATCATTTTATTCTATTTTAAACCAAACCGAAAACATTGGAGAGTATAATCCGGGATCCAAAGCTCTGGTTCTGTCCTGGAAGGATTTTCAAAAAGGAAATTTGCATCAGGATAAAGGAAAAAGCCTTGGTATACACGAGATAACACATGCTATTCATTATAATTCTATTAAGAACAGTAATATTAGTAGTGAGATTTTTTATGATACATTTTTGATGTTAGAAAAATATTTAGGATCTACAGAGTTACGAAACAGGATTGTACAAACAAAGATATTGAGAGATTATGCATATACCGATAAATTTGAGTTTATAGCTGTTCTTGTCGAGGTATTTATGGAGTCCCCAAAAGAATTAAAAAGTAAATTTCCTCAAATCTATACGTATGTTTTGCAAATGCTTAATTTTAGATATTTTGAAGAATAATATAAATTTCATTATAAAGAAACGATTATCTTTATAGCAAAAATAATTTAATTACTTATTTTATATGGAAGAATTTCAGCAAATACTACCTGTTAGTTCCCTTACTGACGAAAAAAGAGTAGCGTTTTATAAAAAAACATATACTCATCTTGCTATGGCCGTTTTACTTTTTGTAATTGTAGAATGGGTGTTTTTTCAGATAGAACCTTTAGTAAATTTTGCCTTTTCTATGACCCAAGGCTGGAGATGGCTACTTATGTTGGGAGGTTTTATGCTAGCTACCAATTATGCAGAAAAAATGGCTTTTAAAAACCATAATATAAACCAGCAATATTTGGGTTTGTTGATTTATGTAATTGCCGAAGCATTTATTTTTATACCTCTTATTGGTATGGCAATGATGATTGCAGAAAGCGGAGGAGTTAACATCCTTAATCAGGCTGCAATTTTAACTTTATCTCTTTTTACAGGCCTGTCAGCAGTTGTTTTGGTTACCAAAAAAGATTTTTCATTCTTAAAATCGATGCTGGCTATTGGTTTTTTTATTGCTTTAGGATTGATTATAGCAGGGATGATTTTTGGATTTGATATGGGGCTTTGGTTTAGTGCAGGGATGGTTGTGTTGGCATCTGGATCTATTTTATACCAAACTTCAAACATGGTGCATAAATATTCCGAAGATCAATATGTAGGAGCATCATTAGGATTGTTTGCATCACTAATGCTATTGTTTTGGTACATATTGAGCATCTTGTCCAGAGAATGATTGAAGATATATACTATAGTAAAGCCAGGTAATTTACCTGGCTTTTTAGTTTAAATGCTTTTCGCTAATTGATTTTAAAATTCTTTTAGCATGAATTTTTGAGTTTTCTATGAACCAAAGGTGTGTATCCATCCCCCCGCATATTACCCCTGCCAGATATAGGTTTTTTATATTGGTTTCCATGGTTTCTTCAATATATTGAGGATGTAGTTTTTTATCTTTAGAAAGTTGAATACCTGTTCTTTGTAAGAACTCAAAATTGGGTTTGTATCCTGTTAAGGCTAATACATAATCATTAGGAATACTTAATTCCCCTTCTGGTGTTTGGAAGTTCATTGTTTCAGGTAATATTTTTTTTACTACAGCATTATAGTACACTTTAATATTGCCTTCTTTGATACGATTTTCTATATCTGGTTTTACCCAGTATTTTACTCTTTTTCCAATTTCTGATCCACGAATAAGCATAGTAACATCTGCACCTTTTCTATAACACTCTAACGCCGCATCAACAGCAGAATTACTGGCTCCGATAATTGCCAATTTTTGTTTTGCAAAAAAATAAGGATCTTTATAATAATGAAAAACTTTTGACAAATCTTCTCCCGGAACATCTATAGTATTGGGAATGTCGTAAAATCCGGTAGCAATAATTATATAAGAAGAAGTATAGCTGTTTTTGTTGGTTTCAATATAAAAAATATCCTTCCTTTTGTTTATGGTATCAACTTTTTCAAATAACTTAATTTTTAAGTCATTATAAGTTACAATTCTTCTGTAGTACTCTAATGCCTCATTTCTTTTTGGCTTTGTTTCATTACTAATGAACGGGATTCCATCTATTTCCAGTTTTTCTGAAGATGAAAAAAACTGCATGGTAAGCGGGTAATTATATAAGGAATTGGTGATAGTGCCTTTTTCAATAATAAGGTAGTCAATACCTTTTTTCTTTGCTTCTAAGGCACAAGCGATACCAATAGGGCCACCTCCCACAATAATCAAATCCGTATGTGTCATCAAAAAAATATTTGTTGTTTTGTGATTTCTGTAAAGCTCTTGTTATTAAAATTTCTGTATCAAAAAATGCAAGCTTATATAATAAGAGCTTGCATTTTGTACAGATGATAATCTTTGTTTTTGTTTTAAAACTTATGCGGTTATAATCTCTTTCAATTCTTTGATAGTTTGAGTGGGGTTATGGCTTTTAAAAACAAAACTTCCGGCAACCAGTACATCTGCTCCTGCATCGATTAGCTCCTTAGCATTTTTACTGGTAACACCTCCATCAATTTCTATGATAGTACTAGCATTTTTTTGTGTAATGATCTCGCGTAGCTGGATGATTTTTTTATAGGTGTTCTCAATAAATGATTGTCCACCAAATCCCGGATTTACACTCATGATACATACCAAATCTATATCATTGATAACATCTTCCAAAAGGTTTACGCTGGTGTGTGGGTTGATGGCAACCCCGGCTAGCATTCCTTCGGCTTTAATTGCTTGTAGGGTTCTGTGTAAATGTGTACAAGCTTCATAATGCACGGTTAAAATGTTACTGCCCAAATCAGCAAATGTTTTAATATATCTATCGGGATCAACAATCATTAAATGTACATCAATGGTTTTATTTGCGTGTTTTACTATATCGCGCAAAACAGGCATGCCAAAAGAAATATTAGGAACAAAAACGCCATCCATAATATCTATATGAAACCAATCGGCCTCACTATTGTTAATCATTTCTACATCGCGTTGTAAATTAGCAAAATCTGCTGCCAGTACGGAAGGGGCAATACGTTTTAAAGCCATAAAAAGTGTTGTTTACGGCAAAAATACTATTTAAGTTTTAAATATCGTATTAAGTAAGCTTCATAATTTTTTTGGTTAGATAAGAGATACTGTCAAAATGTTCCGGGTTATTTGTTTTTTCTTTTTTTTAAAATAAATGTAATTCTTTATGGTTATAATGATCAGATATTACAGTAAATGAAGAACTGTATTCAGAAAAAGAATTTGCTATTATTTCTTTACCCAACATTTTAATGATATTATAATGCCTCCCATCTTTTTTATTTTATCAAAGATCGTTTTTACAAGAATATCTTCTCCTTCAAGGATTTGAAAAAAACCATCAGAGTGTACTAGTGTCCCGGTAATGTTTAAGGTGTTATTATTAGTTCTTACAAAATCCATAAGTTTTACTATGTCATAACCAGACACTTGTGGGTTAACTGTACTAACATAACGGATTACAATCTCATGATGATTTTGTTAAAAGAGTCTTGCTTAAAGATATGTATTTTGGGATTAAATTACTAGGCTATTCTAGCTTCGGGTATAAAAAAATGACATTTAATTGTTTGTTTTTCAAGTATTTATTGGTTTTTGTGAAATTATTATGGGTTGCTATAAAAAAAACCTCCGGTAATCAGCCGGAGGTCATTCATCAATCAAAAAACGAACAGTTATGTTATAAAACTGTTTGTAACTGCAATTTAGGAATTTATCCTAAATAAGTTTTCAATATTTTACTTCTGGAAGTGTGTTTTAATCTTCGTATTGCTTTTTCTTTAATCTGTCTTACACGTTCACGGGTTAAGTCAAATGTTTCTCCAATTTCTTCAAGAGTCATTGGGTGTTGATCCCCAAGACCAAAATATAATCTTATTACATCTGCTTCTCTGGGAGTTAATGTTTCTAATGCACGTTCTATTTCTGTTCTTAGAGATTCATGCAGTAACGTTCTGTCTGGGTTTGGAGATTCGCCAGAGTTAAGTACATCATATAGGTTAGAATCTTCTCCTTCAACAAGTGGAGCGTCCATACTTACGTGACGACCAGAGTTTTTCATAGACTCTTTAACATCGTTGATAGTCATATCCAATTCTTTTGCAATTTCTTCTGCGCTTGGCGGGCGCTCATGAGATTGCTCTAAGAAGGCATAAGTTTTATTGATCTTGTTGATTGACCCAATTTTGTTTAATGGTAAACGAACAATACGGGATTGTTCTGCCAAAGCTTGTAAGATAGATTGACGAATCCACCATACTGCATAAGATATAAATTTGAATCCTCTGGTTTCATCAAAACGTTTAGCAGCTTTGATTAATCCCAAGTTACCTTCGTTTATTAAATCCGGAAGTGTAAGTCCTTGGTTTTGATATTGTTTTGCAACAGATACTACGAATCTAAGGTTGGCCTTTGTTAACTTTTCAAGGGCTCTTTCATCTCCTGCTTTAATACGTTGGGCCAATTCTACTTCTTCATCTGCCGTAATAAGATCTACTTTCCCTATTTCTTGCAAATACTTATCTAGCGATGCAGTTTCACGATTCGTTACCTGCTTCGTAATTTTAAGTTGTCTCATCTATTTTTACCTTGAAATTTAATTATGAATATTATGGGGCCTTTATCTTTTATACGTAAGATGTTATATAAATGTTACAAACATGAAAGTCTTTTTTTTAAATTTATATAAAAAGCAACTTTAGGAGATTGATTTTTTAGGGAGTTATACCAGTTGTATTTTGAATTTGCAGGAAAATAGAATCAGATGTTTTTTTAATATTCAAGGCAAAAAGCTTGTGCGGACTTGGTATGGTATCAAGCATAGCACTTGTACAGGGCTAAGATTGTTATGTTTAATTTTTATTTTGAAGCGCATGCGAAAAAGAAAATTTTATTACAATAAACCCAAAATGCAAATAGTATTCAATTTAATTATATCAAATTAGTTATGAAATGTCGTGTGAAAAACGAAATTGCTTTTTTGTTTTTATACGCTGTGATTGATTTGTATAGCGATAGCTATGGAAATCACGAACAAGAAAATAAAACAGGAAATGAATAATACCAATTTACTTTCTAATGACGTATTAAATAGTTTTTTCTCCATTTTTTTGTTAAGATATGTTATCGTAACCAAAGCTATAGCTAAATCGTTATAATTTGTCATATTTTTTTGTATTTTGTAGTATGGCATATTCATTAGATTTCCGGCGACAAGTATTTAAGGTGAAGCAAAAAGAAAAACTTACTTTTCAAGAATTAAGTGACCGTTTTGATATTCCTATCAGAACACTTTTTAGATGGCAAAGCCGTATTGAACCTAAGACCCAACGCAACAAGCCAGCTACAAAAGTTGATATGGAATCATTAGCCCAAGATGTCAAGGATCATCCTGATCTATATCAGTATGAGCGAGCAAAGAAGTTTGGGGTAAGTCAAAGTACTATCTTCTACGCTTTAAAGCGTTTACAGATCAGTAATAAAAAAAACGTTGTTCCATCCTAAGGCTGATTGGTTGTCCAGGTTATTATTTCAACTCAAGATATTTCGTTACGAGTTTGTGGTTTTATAAAAAAACCATCTTTAAGTTCTTTAAAGATGGTTTTTTTAGGATAAGATAAAAATAAAAGATTATTCTTCTCTTTTATTTTGTCTTGGTTTTCTGTCGTCTCTGGGCCTGTCTCCTTTTGGTTTGTCCCCTTCAGGTCTTGGAGGTCTGGGTAATAATGCTTTTCTGGAAACTTTTTCTTTACGTGTCCTTGGATCAATGCCAAAATATTTCACATCAAATATATCGCCCATTTTTACAACATCGCTAACATTTTCTGTACGTTCCCATGCTAATTCTGAAACATGAAGTAAAACTTCGTTTCCGGGAGCTTCTGTGTATTCTACAACCGCTCCAAAATCTAGCATTTTGATTACTTTAACTTCGTATATACTATTTACTACTGGTTTGAAAACAATAGAATCTATTTTTGCCAGAACAGCGTCAATTCCTTCCTGACTTGTTCCTAGTATTTCAACCAGTCCTTCTTCGGTAACCGGATCTTCATTGATAACAATAGTAGTTTTGGTTGCTTTTTGCAATTCCTGGATTACTTTTCCTCCAGGTCCAATTAAGGCACCTATATATTCTCCCGGAATTGTTCTTGTAACCATTTTAGGAGCATGTGCTTTTACCTGTGTATTCGGAGAAGCAATAGCTTCAGTTAATTTGCCTAAAATATGTATACGACCATTGGCAGCTTGCTTTAATGCATTTACTAATATCTCATAAGAAAGACCTTTTACTTTAATGTCCATCTGGCAAGCAGTAATACCATCTGCAGTACCAGTTACTTTAAAGTCCATGTCACCCAAATGGTCTTCATCTCCTAAAATATCAGATAAAACTGCGTATTTACCAGATTCACTATCTGAAATTAGCCCCATGGCAATACCTGAAACTGGTTTTTTTAATTGAACACCTGCGTCCATTAATGCCATAGTACCGGCACAAACAGTAGCCATAGAAGAAGAACCATTAGATTCTAATACTTCGGATACAACTCTTACAGTATACGGGCACTCCTCTGGGATCATTACCTTTAGTGCACGTTGTGCTAAGTTTCCGTGTCCTACTTCTCTGCGCGAGGTGCCTCGTATTGGTTTGGCTTCTCCTGTAGAAAATGGAGGGAAGTTGTAGTGAAGGTAAAATCTTTCTTCTCCTTCATAAGAAGGCATATCTATTTGATTAGCTTCTCTGGATGTTCCTAATGTTACTGTAGCTAATGCCTGAGTTTCACCTCTTGTGAATATAGCAGAGCCATGAGTAGAGGGTAAGTAATCTATTTCGCACCAAATTGGTCTGATCTCATCGGTTTTACGACCATCTAATCGTAACCCTTCATTTAAAGTAAGGTCACGAATAGCAGCTTTTTCTGCTTTAGAATAATATTTGGATACCAAATCCCCAAAGTCTTCTAGCTCTTCTTCAGAAAAAGTAGCTGTTATTTCTTCTTGTATTTCTGAAAAAGCTAAACCACGTTCTTTTTTTGAAGAACCAGCTTTGGCAACAGTATATACTTTTTCGTATGCCAAATCATGAATTTTCTTAGCTAAATCTTCATCTTCTCTTTCTGATTCATATTCTCTGGTTTCTTTTTTTCCAAAGGCTTCAGCTAATCTTATTTGGGCAGCACATTGTATTTTTATATGCTCATGAGCAAATTTGATGGCTTCTACCATCTCTTCTTCACTGATTTCTTTCATTTCACCTTCCACCATCATCACAGAATCTGCAGAAGCACCAATCATCATATCGATGTCTGATTCTTCTAATTGCGCTCGGGTTGGGTTGATGATAAATTCACCATTTATACGACCTACACGAGCTTCTGAAATTGGGCATTCAAAAGGAAAATCAGATAGCTGTATTGCTGCAGATGCTGCCAGTCCTGCCATTGCATCCGGCATAACATCATCATCATGAGACATTAATTGGATCATCACTTGCGTTTCTGCATGATAATCTTTAGGAAACAATGGGCGTAATACACGGTCTACCAATCGCATAGTTAGCACTTCACCATCACTTGGTCTTGCTTCTCTTTTAAAGAATCCTCCAGGATAACGACCTGATGCTGCAAATTTTTCTCTGTAATCTACTGTTAATGGCAAAAAATCTACATCGCTTTGTTTGTAATTTGAAACAACTGTACATAGTAACATACATTTTCCTGATTGTACAACAACAGAGCCATGTGCTTGTTTTGCTAATTTTCCGGTTTCAATAGAGATTTCTCTACCATCACCAAGGTCAATGACCTCTTTGTAAACTTTTGGAATCATATTTTTTTGTTGATTCTAACCTATCGCTTTTATCAAAATGATAAAGCTTGATACGTTTAATTAAACATTGGTTTCCGTCTTACTCGGACGGACAAGGTTGTGTTGTTGTTGTAGTTGTACGACCAATGAAAAACTAAGGCATGCATTCCTGTTAATAAAGAGGAATGTTTTTTATTACAAAAACAAAAAAAGAGGCGTGAAGCCTCTCTTTTTATTACTTTCTTAATCCTAATTCTTTTACTATTGCACGGTATCTTAATATATCTTTTTTGATAAGATAATCTAATAGGTCTCTGCGTTTTCCTACTAATTTTACAAGAGAACGCTCTGTGTTAAAATCTTTACGATTGTTTTTTAAATGCTCGGTAAGATGTGTAATTCTGTGCGTAAACAATGCAATTTGACCTTCTGCAGAACCACTGTCATTTTTTCCTTTACCGTGCTTTGCGAAGATTTCTTCTTTAACTTCTTTCGTTAAATACATTCCAATATTATTTAAATGATTTTTATGTATATTCATAGCACTTTGCTATGAGCGTGCAAATATACTGTTTTTTGTTTTATAAATGTGTTTTGTCTAAAAAAACATAAAAGCTACGTGTTTTCAGAAAACATTTCTTTTTTACTTTTCAGGCTAATTAATTCATTAACGGGCGATTAAGAATCAAATTTAAGTACAGGTTTACTTTTTGTTTTAGCTCGTGCCTGGGGGTTATAAAATCTAAAAAGCCGTGCTCTTTTAAGAATTCTGCGGTTTGAAACCCTTCCGGAAGTTCTTTTCCTGTAGTGTCTCTTACTACACGAGGTCCTGCAAACCCAATTAATGCTCCCGGCTCTGCAATATTAATATCCCCTAACATTGCAAAGGATGCAGTAGTACCTCCTGTTGTTGGATCTGTACATAAAGATATATATGGTATTCCTGCATCTGCCAATTGTGCTAATTTTGCAGAGGTTTTTGCTAATTGCATTAGGGATAATGCTGCTTCCATCATACGGGCACCTCCTGATTTGGAGATAATCATAAGCGGGATTTTATGTTTCAAAGAATAATCTGCGGCTCTTGCAATTTTTTCTCCTACCACACTACCCATTGAACCCCCAATGAATGAAAAATCCATACAAGCAATAACCAAATCATTTCCGCAAGATTTTCCTACTGCTGTTCTTACGGCATCTTTTAGATTTGTTTTGTCTTGTGCCTCTTTAAGGCGATCTACATATTTCTTTTTGTCTTCAAATTTAAGAGGGTCCTTAGAGGTGATGCCTTTGTCTAATTCGGTAAATTTATTGTCATCAAATAAGATTTCAAAATATTCTTTACTTCCAATTCTTACATGATATCCGTCTTCCGGACTAACATAAAAGTTTTTTTCAAGTTGTTCTGCGTCTACAATTTTCCCTGTAGGGGATTTATACCAAAGCCCTTTAGGGACATCTTTCTTGTCTTCGGTAGCTGTTTGTATACCTTTTTGTGTTCTCTTAAACCAAGCCATAAAGTTATATTATATTAAAAAAGCCGAAACTTTATAAAAAAAGTTTCAGCTCTGGTTTCAGTATTTACAATGTATTTACATTGTTTAAGTCCTCAAATGCTTTTTTAAGACGAGTTTTAAAAGTGATTTCTCCTTCTCTTAACCATTTTCTTGGATCGTAATGTTTTTTGTTAGGTTCTTCGGCTCCTTCAGGATTACCTATTTGTGTTTTCAGATACTCGATATTGTTTACCATATAGTCGCGTATACCTTCGTTAAAAGCAAACTGTAAATCAGTGTCGATATTCATTTTGATAACTCCGTATCCAATAGCTTCTCTTATTTCTTCTATAGTAGAACCGCTCCCTCCATGAAATACAAAATCGATGTGGTTATGTCCAACTCCGTATTTTTCTGAAATAAATTCTTGAGAATTTTTAAGGATTTTAGGTGTTAACTTTACATTTCCGGGTTTGTATACGCCATGTACGTTTCCAAAAGCGGCAGCTATAGTAAATTTATCACTTATTTTACTCAATTCTTCATAGGCATACGCTACTTCTTCTGGTTGTGTGTATAATTTAGAATCGTCCACATCGCTATTGTCTACTCCATCTTCTTCTCCCCCTGTTATACCAAGTTCAATTTCCAAAGTCATTCCCATCTTGCTCATACGAGACAGGTATTCTTTACAGATTTCTATGTTTTCTTCAATTGGTTCTTCAGACAGGTCAATCATGTGCGAGCTATATAATGATTTTCCTGTTTCCGTATAAAATTTTTCTCCGGCATCTAATAAACCATCGATCCATGGAAGTAAATTTTTTGCACAGTGGTCAGTGTGCAAAATAACAGGTACTCCATAAGCTTCTGCCATTAAATGAACATGCTTGGCTCCGGCTATTCCTCCGGCTATAGCAGCTTTTTGGTTTTCATTAGACAATCCTTTTCCGGCATTAAAATGTGCTCCGCCATTAGAGAACTGAATAATAACAGGAGAGTTTAATTCTGCTGCAGTTTCTAAAACGGCATTGATCGAATTAGAACCGATGACATTGACAGCAGGTAATGCAAAAGCGTTTTCTTTTGCATATTTAAAAATAGCTTGCACCTGATCTCCTGTTGCAACTCCTGGTTTGATGTTGTGACTCATAATTTAGTTTTGGTTTATAAGCCTACAAAAATAGTAAAATTATACGGAAACTTATAGGAATAAAATAATCATTAAAGATAGAACAATGGCAGGTTATTGTTAATTATTATAAAATACAATTTTATGGTCAGGTATTATTGGTTTAAGATTAAAAAGGGTAGTTAATCCCAAAATTGTATACGGCTTTAGAAAACTGGTATCCTTTAAACCATCTTTGGTCTTTATCGTTGGCAGGATTGAAAGTTTTGAATCCAATATCAAGTCTTAAGACAAAAAAATTAAAGTCATATCGAAAACCTAATCCACTTCCTACTGCTATTTCCTGTAAGTCATTAAGCCCTGAAAATACGGCATCTTCATCTTCTACATTATCTAAAATATTCCAGATGTTTCCTGCATCAACAAACAAAGCGCCATGTAATGATCCTAATATATTGTATCGGTACTCCAGGTTTAACGCAATTTTCATATTGGCTTCATTAAACTGGTCTCTTCCTCCTGTACGTCCCGGGCCTAAATCATAAACCAGCCATGCACGGTTGTCGTTTGGTCCCCCACCAAAAAAACTTCTTGCAAAAGGTATACTGTTGGCATTGCCATAAGGTAGGGCTATTCCGCCAAAAGCTCTAAATGCGATTATGTTTTTTCTTTCTAAATCCCAGTGTTTTATATAATCTATTTCTGTTTTGATATACTGGGAAAATTCAACCCCAAATATTTCAAAACGTTTATTGGAGTTTTCTTTTAACCCGGATATTTTAGAGATAGAGCTTAAGATATTACCAGCTAGTTCAATTTTGGTTCTAAACCTTGAGTAATTTTCGTCATAAAGATTTTCTCTGTTGTTTTTTGTAAACGTGTAATTTGATGCAAAAATTAGGTTGTCTTCGGTTAAACGTACTTTTCGTTCATTAATATTTTGTATTTCCTTTAATTGATTTTGTGTTAGGTCGGGGTCAGGTTCTGATCCTAAGGATTGTGATATAAAACCATTTGCCCCGGATGGTGTGCTTAATATATTTGAGTTAGGCTCAGAAAAAAAAGGAGAATCAGGTTTAAGAACTTGAACAGCAATATCGTTTAATTTGTTAAACGAAGCATCATAAATATTAAAATAATTGCTGGTGTTTAAGTTTCTTACATACTGCGCGTTAATTAGGTCTAATCTGTTAGTGATAATATTACTTGGTTTCCAGTTATAGCCAAATATACCGGTAGCATTTTGTTTGTCTAACCCTATATTTTGTTGCACGTTTATTCCAAAAGTTAGATTAGTGGTTGGGGACATATATTTTGGAACAATTTTATTTGTTTTCAACGGAAAAAGTATCTTAGGAAAAGATAATCTTAGGTCAGTTCCTATTTCAGATATGTTAAAGAATTTTTGACCGCCATCAACTGCGTCACTAGAGGATCCGACGCTTCCTCTTGCAGAGATTTCTAAAATTTCTGCGCCGCCAAAAAGGTTTCGTACTAAAACAGAACCTCCAAACCCTATTCCAAATGCTTGAATATTTGAAGTAGAGACATCAAAATCTATATTTGTACTGTATTTTTTTTTGGGAGTAAGTAAAATGTTTGCAATAAGATCTTCTCCTTTGGGATCATTGGGATCACTATCAAATCTAATGCTGGGGTACTTAAAAGTTCTTAGGTTGTTGATTTGGTTATAAGTAAGGGTGCGATCTTTGTCTCTAAAGATTTCGCCGGGAGTTATTAATACAGAATTAGCAATTGCTTTGCGGGTAAACTTTATTTTTTCATAAGCAAAAATGTTATAGCCTTTATAGCTAGTACTGTCTTTGGGTTTTTGATTTCGGTTTTGGTAAGAGTAATCTGTAAAAATATTTACTTTACTTATTTTATGTACCTTAAAAGGAATTCGGGTGCTAGAATCGCCTATTGTTACAGGGCGGTTTTTTATAAGCATATTCAGATTTACCTTGTGGTTTGTATTAATGGTATCTGCATCAAATTTGATGAATTCTTTTTCGAAATGGAATAGCCCCGAATTGCGATATAGCGAAGTAATCCTTTCTCTTTCAGATTCTATGTCCAAAGTTTTGTACTGTTTGCCAGAAACAATAGAAGACTTGTTTACATGTAGCTTGTATATAGAATCTGCAACTCTGGATTCGATCTTTGTACTTAAGGAATCTATAAAATATGGTTGATTTGGTTTTACATAGTAATCTACTGTTGCGGTCTTGTCGTTTTTTTTGTTGACCTTGTAATCTGTCTCGATATTAAACCAGCCATTGTTCCAGTAATATGCCTGTAGCCTTCTGATGGATCGTTTTATTTTAGATTCATTAATAATAGCAGGAGGTTCACCGGTACTTTTCAGCCATTCGTTAATTCTGGATAATCCAACCCCCAATCGATCGACCTGTTTTTTGGAAAGAAAACTTACGATTCGGTTTTCGCGATTCGGTTTTCGGGTCAACCAATCTTTATATAAAGAATCTTGATTTACACTGGCAAGATTATATATATGCAGCCTGATAGGGATTCCTAAAAGTTTAATATTGGGTTTTTGAAAAAGTTGATTGTAGAGCTTTGGATCCTTGGATTTGATGCTGTCTACAAAAATCGTGCTCTTTTTCAATAAAAAATCCTGCCCCTTAACTCTTTTTGTCGCATTACACGAAAATAAAAAGATGGTAGTTAGGGTAATTAATAATATTTTTGTCACAAAGTGTTTCAATCCTTATTTATTATTGATTCAAAAATACACTATTTGTATGGTTAGCAAAAACCAAAAGAAACTAATAAAAAGTTTATATCAAAAAAAATACCGAAAACAACATGGATTATTTGTTGCTGAAGGTAAAAAAGTAATAAATGAGCTTTTGGAAGAAGGATTAAAGCTTCACACTCTTTTTACTACCAAGGATATTTTTGATATTGATCTTGCGCATAAATATATCATTACAGAGGAAGAATTAAAACAAATTAGTTTTTTAACAACTCCCCAAATGGCATTAGCTGTATTTTATATTCCCCATAGCAGTGGCATTGAAGATAATGGGTTGGTTTTGGTATTAGATGATATTCGGGATCCTGGTAATTTAGGAACTATGATTCGTTTATGTGATTGGTTTGGGGTTAAGGATTTAGTTTGTTCTATGCAAACAGTAGATTGTTACAATCCAAAAGTGATTCAGGCAACTATGGGATCGATTACCCGGGTAAATATTAATTATACAGATCTAAAAGATTTTTTGGCAACAAAAACTAAAGATATTAAGGTGTATGGCACTTTTATGGAAGGCAAGTCTGTTTATGAAGAGAAACTGCCTAAAAATGCTATTGTTATAATGGGGAATGAAGCAAATGGAATTTCTGAAGATGTTCAAAACCTTATTGATAACAGGATAACTATACCACAATTTGGAACAAATCAAAAAACAGAAAGCCTTAATGTAGCTACGGCAACTGCAATTGTTTTAAGCGAATTTAAAAGGTCTTGAAAATACGCAGATCTTATTGAAATGTAAAGTTTATAAAAATTCCTCTGGTAGACATTTTGTCAATAGTTGCAGTATACGGGCTATTAGGGTCATTGTCTCTTACCAACTCATCAGACATGGCAAAAACACCTCTTATAGAAGGGGTAAACTTAAAATAATAAAGATATAGATCTATCCCAAAACCTATTTCATAGTAGTTGGTATTAGTTTTCATTCTAAATTGCCCCAGACTATTATCATCTGGATTGTCTTCATTACTGGAAAGGTTAATAGACGTAGAAACCCCTCCAATAATAAAGGGTTTGATATTGTTAATTCTTTTAGTAGATATTTTGAGTAATAATGGGACATGAACGTATGTAGACGGAACCTCTCTGGAAGACTCAAATTCAGATGTAAATTCGGGATTTGTAAACTTAAGGTTTCTGGTGTTAAATATTACCATAGGTTCTAATCTAAGGTCTAAATAATCATTTATTCTAAGATTTCCTAAAAGTCCAACGTTAAAGCCTAAGGAAGTATCATGTATTATATCGGTATTTGAAGCGTCTGCAGAATAATCAAAATTAAAATCGTAGCTGTTAAATCCAAGAATATAACCATAGCTAAACCTTGGTTTATCGAAGTTTTGAAGATTTTGTACCTTTTCTTTAGAAAATAGCTGAGCACTCATGCTTTGAGCACATGCTAAAACAACGATGAAGATAAATATTCTTTTCATTAAAATTAAATTAACCTTTTTAATGGTTTTCTTTTAAAAAAACCTTACACATTTATAGTTTATTACTTTTAAAATGCCGTTTATATACTTCCAGATTATTTTTTGGCAGTATAAATGGTAGCGACACCAAAAGTTTGTGGGGTGTCTTTGACTTCTATAAACCCAATTTTTTTCAAAATATTGTTGAACCCTTCTCCGTACGGAAAAGCTGCAGCACTTTTGCTAAGGTAAGAATATGCAGATTTGTCCTTAGAAAACAGTCTGCCCACCAGAGGTAGAATTTTTGTGGAATATAACCTGTATCCTTGTTTATAAGGAAATTTTGTGGGTATAGAAGTTTCTAAAACAACAAAAACACCTCCCGGTTTAAGTACTCTTAAAATTTCTGAAAGCCCTTTTTCTAAATTTTCAAAATTACGTACTCCAAAAGCTACAGTAACAGCATCAAAATAGTTTTCAGGATAATTAAGATTTTCACTATCCCCTTGAACCATGTTAATAATAGAATCCAGTTTTTTTGTGGCAACTTTATGTTTTCCAACTTCAAGCATTCCCAAAGAAATATCAAGGCCAATTATCTCTGAAGCCCCTGTTTTTGACAAGTTTATGGCAAGATCCCCGGTTCCTGTTGCGACATCTAAAATTTTTTCAGGATTAGATTTTTTAACTAACTGAACAACTTTTTTGCGCCATTTAACATCGATTCCAAAAGAAATAACACGATTAAGTCCGTCGTAATTCTCTGAAATGGTATCAAACATCTCTGCAACCTGTTCTTTTTTGGATCTGTTTTTGTCTTTGTATGGTGTTATTTTTTCTGACATTCAAAAAAATTTAGGCAAATATACATTTTTGATATGGATCGCCAGAATAGAATTGAATTAAGTTGAGGATAAACAAATTTTACCAGTTAGGCAATTTACATTACCTTTGTATACTTTTATATTCTAAGACAAGTATTAAAACTACTTCTTAAAACAGTAGTTGTTCTTAGTTTTATTTTTTTTTAGATGAAAAATAATATATATAACCAATGAAAATCATTATTGCCGGTGCAGGTGAGGTAGGGTTTCATTTGGCTAAATTACTCTCGTTTGAGTCTCAGGATATTACGCTTATTGATACAGATAAGGAATGTCTTAACTATGCAGATACCCATTTGGATATCAGGATTATTAAAGGAGACTCTACTTCTATCGCTATTTTAAAAGATGCAGGAGTAGAAAACGTTGATATGGTAATAAGTGTTACTTCTAGCGAAACAACTAATATAACTATTTGTGTGCTAGCGAAACAATTAGGCGCTAAACGTACTATTGCCAGAATTTCTAACACAGAATTTATAGGGAATAAAGAGGAAATAGGATTTGCTAAGTTTGGGATTGATGAGCTAATTTCTCCAGAAGCTCTTGCCGCTAGTGAAATAGAGCTGCTTCTTAGTCAGTCTGCATTTCATGATAGTTACGAATTTGAGAACGGAGCATTAACAATGGTAGGTACTACCTTGTCTAAAGAAGCTTTGTTTGTGGGTAAATCTGTGAGAGAATCAGCAGAGATATTTCCAGAATTACATTTTATGCCAATAGCAATTCAGCGTTCCGGAACACAATATACATTGATTCCCAGAGGAGATACTACTTTTAAAGAAGGAGATCAAGTATATTTTGTAACATCCAAAGGAGGGGTAGAAGAATTATATAAATTAACCGGAAAAGTTAAAGAACAAATCAAAAAGGTTATGATTCTGGGAGGTAGTAAAATTGGTTATAAAACCGCACGAGACCTTTGTAATCATAAGTTTAGGGTAAAACTTATAGAAAAAGATAAAGACAAAGCCTTTGATCTTGCAGATGAGCTTTCCAGTGCTTTGATAATTAATGGAGATGGTAGAAATGTAGAGCTTTTAGAAGAAGAAGGAATTGATGGAATGGATGCTTTTATAGCAGTAACGGGTAATTCTGAAACTAATATCATGTCTTGCCTGGTAGCTAAATCTAAAGGCGTAAGAAAAACTATCGCATTGGTAGAAAACATGGATTATTTTCAGCTATCCCACTCTATAGGTATAGATACATTGATTAATAAAAAACTTTTGGCAGCAAATAATATCTTTCGGTTTATCAGAAAAGGAGAGGTGGTTGCTATGACAAAACTTAATAACATGAATGCAGAGTTATTAGAGTTTGTTGTTAAGCCCAGATCCGAAGTAAGTGATAATTTTATCAAGGATTTAGACTTTCCCCGCTCTGCTATAATTGCCGGGGTTATTAGGGATCAAAAAGGAATGATCCCATTGGGTAATTTTTATATTCAGGCAGGAGATAGGGTGGTAGTATGTTGTTTGCCAAAATCTATCAAGAAAATAGAAAAGCTTTTCCTTTAAAAATGTATAAGTTAAACTACAAGATTATCTCGCATATAATGGGTCTTTTGTTGCTTTGCAACGGGGGGTTTATGCTTATTGCTACTATAGTTAGCTTTGCCTATAAAGATGGGGTTACTTTAGAGATAATGATGGCATCTTTGGCAACTATGTTTGTAGGGATTATGCTAATGTTTTTTACCAGGGAGCACCAAAAAGAAATCAATAAGCGAGATGGGTACATTGTCGTGACTTTTGGTTGGATATTTATGTCTCTAAGCGGTACTTTGCCATATTTGTTTTCGGGAGCAATACCATCGTTTACCAATGCTTTTTTTGAAACCATGTCGGGCTATACCACAACGGGATCTACCATTCTTAATCAAATAGAAATTATTCCAAAAGGAGTTTTATTTTGGAGAAGCCTAACACACTGGATTGGTGGTATGGGGATAATAGTGTTGGCGATTGCTATTTTGCCGTTGTTGGGTATAGGAGGGATGCAGTTATTTGCGGCAGAAGCTCCGGGGCCAAGTGCAGATAAGCTACATCCCAGAATTACAGATACAGCAAAAAGACTTTGGTTGATCTATTTTGGGTATACAGTAGCCGAAACTATTCTTCTGAAACTAGCAGGAATGAATTTTTTTGATGCTATAAACCATGCATTAAGTACTTTGTCGACAGGAGGTTTTTCTACCAAAAATGCAAGTGTGGCATATTGGAATGACCAACCTGTAATACAATATATAATTATATTATTCATGTTTTTGGCAGGAATGAATTTTGTCCTTAGTTATTTCGCGTTTAAAGGCAAGGTAAGTAAAATTATAAAAGATGAAGAGTTTAAATATTATACCTTGTTTATTGTTGGGTTTACTTTGATAGCGGCTATTGTAATTTATTTCAAAGCAGACCTGTCCTTGTCATCTATAGACCATCCCATGGTGTGGGGACGGGCAGAAAGTTCTTTTAGACATGCATTGTTTCAGGTACTGACGGTTATAACTACAACGGGGTTTATAACAGCAGATTTTACTATGTGGACCCCTTTTTTAACAATTCTTTTCTTCGGTATTATGTTTTTGGGAGGATCTGCAGGATCAACATCCGGAGGAATAAAAGTAATGAGGCATTTAATAACTATCCGTAATGGGATTTTGGAATTTAAAAGAACGTTACACCCCAGGGCAGTATTGCCAGTGAGGTACAATACCAGAGCGGTTTCTAAAGAAATAGTTTTTAATATACTGGCATTTTTTATTTTGTACATGCTAGCTTTTATTATAGGCTCTGTGGTATTGGGGGCTTTGGGGTTGGATTTTGAAACAGCAATAGGGGGCGCGGCATCCTCATTAGGAAATATTGGCCCGGCATTCGGAAAATTAAGCCCTGTAGATAATTTTAATATATTACCGGATTTTGGAAAGTGGTGGTGCTGCTTTCTTATGCTTATAGGCAGGTTAGAGTTGTTTACAGTGCTGATACTTCTTACACCTTTTTTTTGGAGAAACAGATAACTTTTTTAGATGTAATATTTTAAAAAGTTAATAAATCTTAGATCTGCTTTATTAGATTAACTGCTTTTTCCTCAATTTTCTTCTTTGATTGATAGAAGCCCCAAGTGGAATATAGAGTTGTGAATAGTAGCATACATACCTTCAAAAAAATTATAAACTTAAATGTATAAAGATAATCCAGGTTCTAAAAGACCTGAATTATCTTTATGGATTGGCGGTAAAAAATGAGTAGTACAATAATATGTACTTGTTTTAAAATAAATTATTTAAAAGATGAAAAATGCTTCAGTATATGCCAAAGAACCTATTGCATCTGCCATTCCCATGTTGCAGAGGAATTAGGGATAATAGACCATAATTCTGCAACCTTTTTTATAGTGTCCTTTACAGTTCCTGTAATGGTATCAATATGATTGTCTTCGATCAAAAAAATATCTAATATAGACTCATAATACCCCATGTAATTAGAACTAAACTCCTTTTCAGGTTTAATATCAAGGATTTCATCGTCTGTTTGAGCAACATTAAAGTTCTCTTTAAAAATTTCTAAAACATTTTTTTTGACGATACGTTCTTTTTCTATAGTATCCATAACGATTGCGTGTTTAAGTTGGTTTTTTTTAACACTAACCTTTATTAAGATTAGTGTTTGGGAAAAATTATAACTCTAAATTAGGTCCTTTAGTATTTGGAGATGCTTTTTATAATTATAAAAAAATGTTAAAAATTTCTTAACAAATATTAACAAACAAAAAGCCGTTTATTTCTAACTAGAAATAAACGGCTTTTTTTGGGTTGGGATAACTAAAAAATTAGCTCACAACTTCTTTGATTCTTTTAGCAGCTTCTTTGATTTCTTCTTTGCTAGCGGCATAAGAAAGCCTGATGCAGTTACTGTTTCCAAATGCAGTACCGGTTACTGTTGCGATATTAGCTTTTTCTAGTAAAAACATAGAGAAGTCTGTAGCATTTTCAATAAGAGATCCTTGCAATGTTTTTCCAAAGTAATATGAGATATCTGGAAAAACATAAAAAGCACCTTCAGGTTTATTGCATTCAAAACCGGGAATATCAGATAATAGTTCCAATATTAGTTCTCTTCTTTCTTTAAATTCATCTACCATGTATTGGATTTTGCCAACAGGAGCTTCCAAGGCTGTAATTACAGCTCGTTGTGCAATACAATTTGCCCCACTGGTTACTTGTCCTTGTATTTTGTTGCAAGCCCTGGCAATTGCAGTAGGTGCTCCTATGTATCCTATCCTCCAGCCAGTCATGGCAAACGCTTTTGCAACCCCGTTTACAGTAACAGTTCTGTTGTACATATCTTCAAACTGAGCCATGGATGCATGTCCCCCTATATAATTGATATGCTCATATATCTCGTCACTTACAACAATAATATTAGGATATTTTTGTAGCACATCTGCTAATGCTCTTAATTCATCTTTGCTATAAATAGACCCGCTTGGGTTACAGGGAGAGCTGTACCATAGCATTTTGGTTTTTGGCGTAATAGCTTTCTCCAATTGCTCTGCGGTCATTTTAAAGTCGGTATCTATAGAGGTTTCTACCTCTACAGGAACCCCGCCTGCAAGTTTTATGATATCGCTATAACTTACCCAATACGGACAAGGCAGGATAACCTCGTCACCTGGATTAATGTATACTTGAGCAATATTGTACAGGGATTGTTTTGCACCTGTAGAAACAACAATTTGAGAACGATCATAAGTAATGCCATTATCTCGCTTAAATTTGGTGATGATAGCATCTTTTAATTCAACATATCCATCAACAGGAGAGTAGGAGTTGTAATTGTCGTTTATTGCTTGTATAGCTGCTTCTTTAATAAAATCCGGAGTGTTAAAGTCTGGTTCCCCAAGGCTTAAACTAATAATGTCTTTTCCTTCTGCTTTAAGCTCACGAGCTTTTGCAGCCATAGCTAAAGTAGCCGATGCTTCAAGCGCATTAATTTTGTCTGATAGTTGGATATTCATCCCTGATACTTGTGTACTCATGTAATCTGGTAAATAAAAGTTATGATTGTATAGCAGCAGGCTTCATCCCCATTTCTTTAAGATGCTTAAAGTGGGCGATAATTGCTTTGCGTGTTGTTTTGTATTCGTTATAAGGCAGATTAAATTCTAAGGCAGTCTGTTTTACAATCTTAGAAATTTTGGTATAATGAACATGGCTTATATTTGGAAAAATATGGTGCTCTACCTGATGGTTTAAACCACCTGTAAACCAATTGACTAATCTGTTTTTTGTAGAAAAGTTAACCGTAGTAAATAACTGATGCACTGCCCAGGTGTTTTTTATAGTTCCTGTTTTGTCGGGAACAGGCATTTGTGCCTCTTCGACCATGTGGGCCAACTGAAATACTACACTCAATATTAACCCTGCAACATAGTGCATTATAAAAAAGCCTATTAAAATTTTCCACCAGGCGATAGACATTATCAGCATTGGGATTACAATCCAAATTAAAACATAGATCATTTTGGTTATCACCACTGTGCTCCATTGTTTTAAAGAGCTTGGTAGTTTTCCGTAAGAAAGTTTTCGGGCAAGATAATTTTTTGTTTGTTTAAAATCTGTGGTTAATGCCCAATTAAAAGTTAATAAACCATATAAAAATATAGAATAATAATGCTGAAATTTATGAAAACGCATCCATTTTGCGTGTTTGGTAAATCTAATCACTCTACCAGCATCCATATCTTCATCAATACCATGTATATTTGTATAGGTGTGGTGTAAAACATTGTGTTGTACTTGCCAGTTATAAACATTGCCGGCAAGGATATAAATGCTGCTCCCCATCAAATTGTTTATCCATTTTTTTGAAGAATAAGAACCATGATTGCCATCATGCATCACATTCATGCCAACACCAGCCATGCCAACACCCATTACAATCGTAAGCAGTAGCATCCACCATTGCGAGATATCTAACGTAAGTATCAAAAAATAAGGAGTTAAAAAAATAGAGAACATAACGATTGTTTTAAGATGTAATCGCCAGTTTCCCGTTCGTTTAATGTTATTTTCTTTAAAATATTGATTTACTCTTTTGTTTAATGTTCTAAAAAAGTTGGCAGATTCTGCCCTGCTAAAGCGTATGTTAGGTGTAACCATAATTATTGAGGTTTACGGCAAAACGAAATTTACCATAATAATATTGGGTAAAGTTAGCTAATTAAATTTTTTTAAGTTCCTAAAAAGTAGTAAAATATATCCTTTTAACATGTATTTTTGCGCTTTAATTTTATATTGTTAAATGGATATTCTAAAAAAATACTTTCCAAATCTAACGGAAGAGCAGGAAACCCGGTTTTTGCAACTTGAAAATCTTTATACAGAATGGAATTCTAAAATAAACGTTATCTCACGCAAAGATATAGAGTCGTTGTATGAACGACATATTTTACATTCTCTTGGAATAGCCAAAATACAAGAGTTTATGCCAGGTGCAAAGATATTGGATGTAGGGACAGGAGGAGGTTTTCCCGGGATTCCTTTGGCAATCCTGTTTCCTGAAACCCATTTTTATTTGGTAGATGTTATTGCAAAAAAAATAAAGGTAGTAAATGAAGTTGCAAATGCTTTGGGGTTAACAAATGTAAAAGCAGAACAACGCAGGGCAGGTACATTTGATGACCGTTTTGATTTTGTGGTAAGTCGCGCCGTAACAAATATGCCGGATTTTGTAAAGTGGGTAAGAAAAAATGTAGCCAAAAAGAATAATCACGAATTGCAAAATGGAATTTTATACCTTAAAGGAGGAGATTTGACAGAAGAGCTGGCATTGTTTCCAAAAGCTATAGAACACGAACTGTCTGATTATTTTGAAGAGGATTTTTTTGAAACAAAAAAAGTGGTGTATTTGCCAATAAAGTATAAAGTTTAAGAATGATTGAATATAATATATAATCATCCCTTAAATTATGCACAGCAGTACTTGTTTTAAGGGATGTAGATATCTTTTTAAAAAATTAATTATTGATTATCTGCCTTGCAGAAGTATATCCCTTATAAAACTCAACATTAGAACGTCTGAATCTTTTGGTTACATTGTCCAAATTTTTTAAGAGAGGAAGGCTTTCTTTAAAAAGCTCATCAAGACTTTGTGTAGCCACGCTGGATGCAATCTGGTATTAGCGGGTTTTACCGCGACGTTCAAGCCAAGAATTAAAGCTGGTCTTTACATCCTCTACCTGATCGGCAGAACTACCATATTCTGTGGCATTTTGCACATTGTTTTCTATCAAGGCAATCATGTTTTTAACTTTTATCTCAAAATTTTCGTTAGATAGCGAAAAATAATCCGAATACGAATTAGTTGCCTTTGCAAGTAGCTCTGTATCATTGGTATCACTAGCATACGCTTCCAGAATATCATCCTGTATGTCCATTTTTAAAGCAATATTTTTTTTAAGCTCCCGTACAGATTGGGCGATAAACAATTGAGCAGATTCTTGTTCTCCCGCTTTACTTTTTATTTTTTCTATTAATTGGGTGAGCAGGTTTTTGTATCTGCCAATTGCAGGAACAGTATTCCATACGCTACTATTCGCATCCATGTAATTAGCGGTAGATTAGCACATTTCTAATTTGTTGATTTGATCTCTTGTCATAAGATTATTAAATTATAAGGTTAAAAAAGGCAACCCCCATTATAATAATAGACAAAGTGGGAGAAAAAGAAGGGTAGGGATCTTTCCGAAGCTAAAGGCTATAACGGATATTTGTTGTTAATACTGCCAAATATAATAAACTTCAAAAATATAGCGCTACCATCTGTACTATAAATTTTAACAATTTGCACAGCCCACCGAGAGGGGTTGTTAGCGCACCGAGCAAGGTGTTTTATAGGAGGAGATGGGTTGTTTGTAAGTAAAGTTGCTTTTTTTGCGCACGGAGCAGGGTGCTTTGTAGGAGGAGATGAGGTGTTTGTAAGTAAAGTTACTTTTTTTGCGCACCGAGCAGGGTGCTTTGTAAGAGGAGATAGGGTATTTGTAAGTAAAGTTGCTTTTTTTGCGCACCGAGCAGGGTGTTTTGTAAAAGGAGATAGGGTATTTATATATAAAGTTTCCCTTTTTTAGGTATCCGTAAACTGTTTTATAAAAAGAGATACGCTATTTGCTATTTAGAAAGCGTGAATACCTTTTTAAAGTACAGGCATCTCTCCCTGTTTACTCCTCTTCAGCTTATCTATACTTTTATTTAATTCTTGGATTTACTATTAACATTCCCTACCTCCTTTTTTAGATCAAAACTTTTACCTTTTTCTTTAGAAGAAGATGGGAGATAGATGTTTTTTTTAATATAAGAGTACAGCAAAGGGATATAACCCACAAACAGCTTACGTATAAACCTCGATAATTTAACAAATATTTAACGCCTCAAAAATACCCGATGTCGGAAAATGAAACTTTTACATAGTATTCTTGTACAGGGAAATCTAATCCATAGTCTTAACGCAAGCTTTGGTAAATTTAACTCCACAATGTGGAGTAAAACAGTATAACACAACACTATGAAAACAAAAAAAGCACCGCATTTACATTCTTTGTCAAGACCAATTTTAAAAAGCAGAAGAGAAAACAATCCTACTTTGAGTTTTATACCGATTATTATGTTTTTATTGTATAAAGAATTGTTTTTCAAGGGTTTTGTTCCTGTGTGCTATTTTAAATAGGGGCTATTTTTATTGCCGTTTTGTTATTAGAAAAATTAAAAACATCAACCTTTAATCTCATTGTATTTTATATGTCTATATCTATAAATCAATTATTACATTTTTTATATACACCCAAAATGAAGCACTTTTTTTTAGCCGTATTTCTTGCCGGTTGTTCCATGCTGAATGCGCAGAATACTAGTCAAAACACTGGATTGGATCTGCCAGAAGTAAACGCTTTAGTTCAGTTCCCAAATTCACCAGAGGCCGAGGCATTTGCCAGGTATGGTAATGTTCCTGTCTCATATTATACTGGTAAGCCCAATGTTGCTGTTCCTATCTATACGATTCAGGGAAAAGAGACTTCAGTTCCTATTTCGCTTACCTATGATGCTTCGGGTATTAAAGTACAAAGTATTTCGACCATTGCAGGTGCCGGCTGGAACCTTAATGTAGGGGGTATGGTTACCCGTCAGATACATGGATTGGCAGATGGTATGATATCAGGAGGACCAACTTATCCAGTTGATTCTGATATGGCCACAAGTTTGAATGCCTATATAAATTCGTTACAATCATCATCGAGGAGTTATAGAAACTTTGAGAGCTATGAGCATACACTACTTCAGATTCGAAAATTTCATAATAGCAAATACGAAAATAGTCTAGGTGAATTGGATCTTTTACCAGATATTTATAGTTTTTATGCCCCTGGCGTATCAGGATCTTTTGTGATCGATCCTCAAACCGGTGATGCTATAAGTCTTAAAGATCCGGATATTAAAGCTAGTTATACGATAACCGGCTTTAATAAAAGTATCGATAGCTGGAAAATTACCAATGCAGATGGCACGGTGTATAAGTTTGATAAGGCAGAAGAAACTACTACCTCTTATACTTCATCAGATGGTTCGGAAGGTACTCGTGTCTATAATTCGGCATGGTATCTGACTCAAATGATCTCTGCTAATAAAAAAGACACTTTTGATTTTATATACACCAATGGGCAATACTGGGATCAACCCCAGTTGTATCATAACAGACAGATAAGCCAGAATCGGCTTTCAGATTGTGGTCAGACCCATAATTACAATCCTGTGGATCATGAATACATTACTACCTCTAACCTGAATGATTTCAGAATCAAGCAATCTAACTTAAGGAGCATAACACATAATGGTATCGAGGTTGTGAGCATTACCCAAGCCACGGAGCGTTTGGATTTAAAAGGTCGAGAAAAGCTGGATCATATCAATATTATGTATAATGGATCGTTGATCAAAAGCTTTAGCTTTCATCATTCCTATTTTACATCGGGTAGTCCGACAAACGAAAAAGATTATCGTTTAAGGTTGGATTTTATTTCCATTACAGGTCACAATCCTAAGTCATTGATACCTCGCAAGGAAAACGAGATACATACCTATAAGTTTTCTTATTTTGGAGAGGATATATTGCCGAGTCGAGAATCTTTGGCTATAGATGGATTGGGCTATTTCAATGGTGCTTATAATAATAGGAGTCTTATTCCTAAGTATACCGATGAATATAATCGGGTTTTTTTCGGAGCGAACCGTAAACCTGATTTTAACTCCAGGATGAAAGGAATGCTTCAAGAGATCTATTATCCCACTGGGGGATCTACACAATTCGAGTTCGATCACCTTGAGCTTTCAACAGTGGATGAGGTAGTTTCGAGAGGGGAAAGTTTAATTGAAATTGGTAGCGGCGCAGACCCTAATGCCAAAGAATCGGATTATTCTTGTGATGATGGGTTTTGGTATTTTCCTAAGACTTCTACTGTTACTTTTACAGTTTCTGAAGATGAGGTAGTTACCCCAGATACCGGATATTATGGCGATACTACAATAGAAGGTAACTATAGTCAGACAGGGCGTATGTTTTTTATGGCGATTTATAAAAGTGCTCCTCCTGTTTCTACTCCCAAAAATTACACTACCCTTGCCAATGGGTGTATACAAGTTAATGGAATTACCCCTCCACTTATCCTTTGTGCTGGAGAATGTAAAAGTATATCAACTGATAGACCTCTGGAAATATGTTATGATGGTTTGGTAAACCCGCCTGTTGATGATGGGATCAAAACGTTTTGCGAGATAAAAAAGATGATTGAAAATGCAGATAGTGATATTGTATATTCTTCGTACGCTATTCCTTTAAACGGAAGTAAACTTGGAGATCGTGAATTTTTTTTTCTTCCCGCCGGAACCTATAAGATATTTATGGCTAACAGTTTGTTAGGGGTAAGTGCTCATGTTCATAGAAAGTATGGTAAGAGGGTAGCCATTAATACCTGGAACCATAATCCTATTGTTTCTAAAACGATAGATAAAACCAACCAGGGAGAAACCTATATTAAGAGTTTTGAGTACCTGAAACAAAATATCCAACAACAGGTACAGTTACATACTGTTAAAACTACTACAGGTAATGTAGCCCCGGGTTGTTATAGAGGGAAGTATGAAACGTTAGAGCGGCATACTTCTAATTTGTATAGTGCTACCCCTTATGAGGTAACTTATCCCATGGTACGAGAGACTATCGAAGATGCCCAAGGTAACAAACTAGGGGCTACGGTGTATGAGTATTATGACCAGAAGTTTTATATCCCTAACGGTCCTTATGGTATTGCAGGGTCTTATACTCCAGAAATTGGATTGCCTTATATTGAGACTAATCCTTTGCAGGGACAATTAAAGAAGATGTCACAATATGATGCTTCGGGACGGATTTTAAAAAGCAGTACTTCGGTATATGATTTTACAAGTACTATGGCCGCTACAGGAACTAATTTTTATAGTAGCAAATCTTTTTTAGATATCTGTACTGTTGCTGTTCCCGGGGAGGTTGATCCAAACTTAAAAAAACTGGCATACCTAACCTCTACCAAAAGCCCAGATAAGGTATGTTCTTCTACAGATGAGAATATTGTTATTAACAGTTGGCGTAATGTACAAGGGTATTCAGATAAAAATATTCGTTTTTTTAAGTTTGCCTCCCGGTTACTGTCTACTCAGTCTAAGGATTATCGTTATGATACGATTGGCCATAAAGATTCTATCGTTCAAAATACAGTGTATAGTTATGGTAGTCATCATAACCTTCCAATCGCCGTTAGTACCACGGTAAACAATGGTCATACCACGGTTATCAATACGCAGTATCCAGAGGATCTGTCATCACCGACCTCTGCAGAACAGGGATTGATTGCGCAAAACCGTATCGCCACACCTATTCAGGTAGAGTTATTACAAAAAGATAATACTACAATATTGTCTAGTCAAACCCAACATACTATGTATGACAATAGTTGGGGTAATGCTATGATTCTTCCTCAGAAAATAAGCACTACCAAAAATAACGCGACTCTAGAAGACCGTGTGGTTTACCACAAATATGATAATAAAGGCAACCCATTAGAAGTATCCAAGGCAGATGGCTCCCATAGTATATACATTTGGGGGTATCAGCAACAATACCCGATAGCCAAGATTGAAAATGGCATATATGCAGAAGTTTCCGGTTATATAGCAGACCTGCAAGCAAAATCCAATACAGATACAGATAACTGTCGGGCCACCGATTGTAAAGAGCAGCAATTAAGGGATGCCTTGCAAACCCTTCGGGATGGGTTGCCCAATGCCATGGTCACTACCTATACGTATGATCCACTAATAGGAGTGACCAGCATGACGGATCCCAAGGGGTATACTGTGTATTATGAGTATGATGGGTTTAGTCGTTTACAACATATCCGCGATGCAGAATCCAATATTACTGCAAAATACTATTATAACCATACCGGGATTCCTCATGATCCATTAGTAGTCAATATCACTTCCGGGACCTGGGCCAATACCAATACCAGTTTTGGGGTGCAGTCTGATGTAATCGGAGGATCAGGTAACTACACTTATTATTGGAAGATCACCAAACCGGGGAATCAGATTGTAGAATCTACCGGTAAGGATATGACTTTTCAAAGTGGTGCTACAGTTGGGATGGCTACTATTTTTTTAGAAGTCAGGGATTTGGCCACCGGTAAAACCGAAACAGCCAATAAATCGATTAGTATCTATACGCCATTAGAGGTAAATTCCAGTTCGATTTCTTATCCTTCGACCCATTTGGTCAACACTTCAGCAGCTTTTGATATCAGTCCGACAGGAGGATCAGGCAACTATACCTATAGTTGGGAGATTCGAGGAAAAGGAGCGAGGTATACGACTGCTCAAAAATCGTTTGATCTTATGATGGGATGTAAATATTATGGACAAGTCACAGTAACATGTACGGTGCAGGATATCACAACAGGAAGCTCTCAAACAGTATCGACTACGATGAGTGTAAAACTCTCATCATTTAGCAGTGCCTCTATAACTACTACACCACCAGAGAGTTCTCCTCCAAGAACACAGAAATTCCAGGTGCAAGCCAAAGTTAATGGAGGTATAGGAGGCTATACTTATAAATGGTATGTAGATGGGGTTCATGTAAGTTCATCCCCATCGATGTATGTAACCCTTAATTGCGGCAGCTCCAAAACAGCACTGGTAAGTTGTACCGTGACCGATACTTGTACAGGTACAGCCCTTTCTGCATCACGAAGCTTTACCATTACCAACGCGAGATGTAGCGGTGGCTTCGGCGGTGGTCCCGGCGTTGGGAACCCCAAGGATGATAGTGATAACTCCAAACAATAACCCAAAACCTACAGAGAAGATGATCCACGGGTTTTTAAAAAATATATAGATGAAATCAATTATAAGAACAACAATCGTGCTGATATGTTTTATGTCATCCCTGATGACCGCAGAGGCACAGGGGCTTGATCTGAGCAGGGAGCATAATTATGTTTTATCGGTACAGGCACAACAGCCTTATACCACGGTAGAGACATTAGAGGCTGCTCCGGTCAAGGAAAAGATCTATAACATTACCTATTATGATGGTCTGGGAAGGCCTAAGCAACAAACAGCTATCCATGCCTCAAGGAATAATAAAGATATTGTTACCCATATAGAGTATGATGGGTATGGGAGGCAAGCCAAACAATACCTGCCGTATGAAGCAACAGGTATAACAGGAAGTTACAGATCGGTAGATATTAATACCAATATCAATGCCTATTACCAAAATAAATATCCTGATGATTTCCCGGGAATTACAGATCTAAATCAAATAAACGCCTATAGCGAAAGTGTATTCGAAGCGTCACCTTTAAACCGGGTACTGGAACAAGGAGCACCGGGAGCAGCATGGAAAGCAAGCCCTAATAGTGATACCGATCACACGATTAAATTCGATTGGGCAACCAACACAAACAACATAGCATATTTTTCAGTAACCTTTGCGGACAACGATACCGAAAAACCACAATTGGTAAAAAACACGGCAAACTATGCCGCCAACCAGTTGTATGTATCGATAACCAAAGACGAGAACTGGCAACCCGGGTATCTGGACGATCATACCACCAAAGAGTACAAAAATAAGTTGGGACAGGTGATCCTAAAAACCACCTACAACGCAGCAGTAGCCCACGACACCTATTATGTTTATGATGATTACGGGAACTTAACGTACGTACTGCCACCAAAAGTAAATACCAGTGACGGGGTATCGAACACGGAGCTTTCCGAACTGTGTTACCAATACAAATACGATTACCGAAACCGATTGATCGAAAAGAAAATACCTGGCAAAGGCTGGGAGTATATTGTATACAATAAACTGGACCAGCCCATAATGGTCCAAGATGCTTTGCTAAAGGCAGAATCTGCATGGCTCTTTACCAAATACGATGCTTTTGGCAGAGTAGCGTATACAGGTAAGATTGTTGATAATAAAGATCGTAAAACAATACAAGACGAAATAAAGGCTTCTACTGGAGATCTATGGGATCTATGGGTAAAGCGTGGCAGCGCTGTGATGATTGGTGGAGTAACCATGTATTATAATAATGGGGC